>NZ_JAMYRK010000060.1:0-37295 GCF_040321335.1 Mesorhizobium sp. M0437 | reverse complement strand
CTCGAATGGCATCCCGAACCTCCCGGCGCAAAGCGCGCCAAACTGTTCGCGATGTCCTCGCACACCTGTTCGCGATGTCTCCGGTCCAAACAGGGAGGAGATAAGCAGCTGCGCCGACCCGAAGCAATTTCCTGGCGTACAGCAATTTTGTTCTTGCTTTGTGCCGGCAGCTATGCTACTAATCTTGCTATGGTGCCAATTGGCCCCGAAGACCCGCCCGCCGAGGCGGGTTTTTTATTTTCGGCCTTTACAGGCGAGTTCCCACTCAGCCCCACCATCGACGGGATTTCCACCACCCCGCCGGGCTGATAGGCTCGGCTGGTCTGCGGAGGACACGGCGATGCCGATCAATCTCGACGAGTTGAAGAATGCCACCAGCCTGCGCTCCAAGCGCGATGGCGGCTCGTTCATTGCGCCGGTCGACGGCACGGCGCATGTCTCGGGCGACCGCAGTGTGCCGCTGCTCAACCTGACGATCCCGGCGCTGTTTGCCGACACGGTCAGCAAATACGGCACGCTCGATGCCGCCGTCTTCGTCGAGCAGGACAAGCGCTTTACCTGGGACGAACTGTCGGAGACGGTCGATGCGCTCGCCGCCGGTTTCCTGGCGCTCGGCCTCGAGAAAGGCGACCGCGTCGGCATCTGGTCGCCGAACCGCTGGGAATGGCTGGTGACGCAATTCGCCACCGCCCGCATCGGCCTGGTCCTGGTCAACATCAACCCGGCCTACCGGCTGGTCGAGCTGGAATATGCCTTGAACAAGGTCGGTTGCAAGGCGCTGGTCACCGCCGCCACATTCAAGAGCTCCGATTATCTCGGCATGATCGAGACGCTGGCGCCGGAGATCGCCAAGGCCACCCCCGGCAAGCTCGACGCCAACAGACTGCCGGCGCTGAAGACCGTCATCCGCATGGGCGAGGAGAATTCTGCGGGCATGTTCAATTTCGCCGACGTGCTGGCGATGGCCGGGCGCGACGAGCATGACAAGCTCGACCGGATTTCCGCGGGGCTGAAACCGGACGACGCCATCAACATCCAGTTCACCAGCGGCACGACAGGTGCGCCCAAGGGCGCGACGCTGACCCACAACAACATCGTCAACAACGGCAATTTCGTCACCTCGGCGATCCGGCTCACCGTCGACGACCTGCTGTGCATCCCGGTGCCGCTCTATCATTGCTTCGGCATGTCGATGGGCACGATGGGCTGCGTCACCAAGGGCGCGACCATGGTTTTCCCCAGCGAGGGGTTCGATGCGGGCGCCACCCTGAAGGCGGTGGCAACGGAACGCTGCACCGCGCTCTATGGCGTGCCGACCATGTTCGTCGGCCTGCTCGATCATCCGGATTTCGCCTCCTTCGATCTCACCAGCCTGCGCACCGGCATCATGGCCGGCTCGCCATGCCCGATCGAGGTGATGAAGAAGGTGGTGTCGCTGATGCATATGGCTGAGGTGACCATCGCCTACGGCATGACCGAGACCAGCCCGGTGTCGTTCCAGAGCAGCGTCGACGATCCCCTGGAAAAGCGCGTCTCGACCGTCGGCCGCGTCCATCCGCATGTCGAGGTCAAGGCCATCGACGCCGAAGGCGCCACCGTCGCGGTCGGCGCGCCGGGCGAGCTGTGCACGCGCGGCTATTCCGTGATGAAGGGCTATTGGGACGACGAGCAGAAGACCCGCGAGGCCATCGACGCCGACGGCTGGATGCACACCGGCGACCTCGCCACCATCGACGCCGAGGGCTATTGCAACATCGTCGGCCGGGTCAAGGACATGGTCATCCGCGGCGGCGAGAACGTCTATCCACGCGAGGTCGAGGAGTTTCTCTATCGCCACCCCAAGGTCAAGGAGGTGCAGGTGTTCGGCATTCCCGACCCGAAATACGGCGAGGAGCTGTGCGCCTGGATCGTGCTGAAGCCCGGCCAGATCACCACCGAGCAGGAGATCAAGGCCTTCTGCGCCGGCCAGATCGCCCATTTCAAGATCCCGCGCTACATCCGCTTCCGCACCGAATTGCCGATGACGGTGACCGGCAAGCCGCAGAAATTCCTGATGCGCCAGGCGATGGTCGACGAGCTGGGATTGGTGACGCAGAAGACGGCGTGAAAAGGCTTCCGTTTGTATCTACGCGTGACGGAGGCGTTGTTTGGGCAACATATTTGAGGGGTGTTCCATGCGGATTGGGTTAGGCGTGCTTTTCCTGGCAACTCAGCTGGCAGCCACCGCGGTGCTGGCGCAGACGGCGGCCGAGCGTGAGGCCTGCCAAGCAGATTACCAGAGATTGTGCAAGGGCGTGTTGCCGGGCGGTGGCCGCGTCGTCAAATGCCTGGCCGGTCACATGAGCGAGCTGACGCCCGAATGCAAGAAGGTCGTCAAGGCCAACACGCCCGGCTAGCGCGCGAGCTTCCTGCGGGTGACATGATGTTTCGAGGTGTGCGGGGGCAGGAGGCAGCGCAATCGCGGCGGATTCTTGCGAAGAGGACCCCCACCCCTAACCCCTCCCCACAAGGGGGAGGGGGACTTTCGGTGGCGCCGACCTCGGCAAATTGCCTGCCTTTCGGCGCCAAAGGGAAAGCAAGGGCGCGCGGCAGCGTTCCCTCCCCCTTGTGGGGAGGGTTAGGGTGGGGGTCCTCTTCGCAAGAATGCGTACGCGATTGCGCTGCCCTTGTGGGGAGGGGCTAGGGCTGGGGTACGCTGCGATGGCGTCATGACCTGTCATATGCGATTTCTCTGGATGGTCGCGGTGCGCAACAGTGATTGCAAATCGCCCTTCCACGGGATTTGCGGGACGGCAAGAAGGTGACAATGAGTGGTTTCGCAAGATCGGCGGTTTCCTACGGCATGCCGCTGGCCGCTCTGGCGATGGCTGTCGCGGTCAGGGGTAGCGGCCTGTCGGTGGACGAAGGGTCGCTGGGCACCAGGATGTTTATCGGCGCGCTGTCGAGCGCGATCATGTTCACCACCATTTTCGTGGTGCTCGACCACGCCGAGGCGGTGGCCCGGCGGGTGGGCGAGCCGTACGGCACGTTGGTGCTGACCATCGCCGTGACGGCAATCGAAGTGTCGATCATCGTTTCCATCATGCTGCACGGCGCCAACAACCCGACCCTTGCCCGCGAATCCGTGTTCTCGACGGTGATGATCACCTCCACCGGCGTCGTCGGCATGTGTCTGACGTTTGGCGGCTGGCGCCATCGCAAGCAGGCGATCGTCCGGCAAGGGACCAGCGCCTATCTGGCGGTGCTGGTCGCGCTGAGCGTCATGACGCTCATTCTGCCGACCTACACGCGAACCACCGATCCCGGCACGTTCTCGGCCGCGCAACTTGGCTTCGTCAGCGTCCTTTCGGTGCTGCTTTATGCCGGTTTTCTGTTCGCGCAGACTGTCCGCCACCGCGACGATTTCATCGACGGGCAAGCACATGGCGCCGCGGTGCGAACCGACGCTCACGAAAGCGTCGCGGCCGGCGCTGTGCTCCTGCTGATCGGGCTGATCGGCATCGTCATGCTGGCCGAACAGGTCGCAGCCAGCGTCGAAGATGCGCTCGTCGCCTACCAGGTGCCGCAGGCCGACGCCATTGTCGGCGCAATGATCGCCGGGTTGGTTCTGATGCCGGAGGCGATCTCGGCGGTTCGCGCCGCGCTCAACAACGAGCTGCAGCGCGGCCTGAACGTCGCCATGGGCTCGGCCTGCGCGACGATCGGCCTGACAATACCCGGCATAGCCGCCGCCAGCCTGCTGACCGGAAGAGGCCTGACCCTGGGCCTGCCGGCGACCGACATGGTGCTGTTGGTCCTGGCGCTTTTCATCTGCAATGTGAGCTTCAGCACGGAGAGGACGACGTTCCTGACCGGCTTGGTGCACCTTGTGGTGTTTTTTACCTGGGTGTTTTTGATATTTGTGCCGTGAGGGTTGGGGCGAGCAAGGGGGCAGGCAGATTCTGACGACTGTTCTCGGCCGAGCAGCCACACGTTTTCCGCACCGAGTTCCGAAGTAGGCAAGCCGCACAAGTTCCCGATGAGGCGATGGTCGAGAGTTGGTGACGGCAAAGACGGCGTGAGGGGTGGGCGCCAATTTGTCTCCTTTGCGCCATGGGCGGACGCTTAGCATAAAGGCCTTGAACGTCTCGATCGGGGGCCGTGAGCGGGACGTCCGCTCTAAGACGGCAAGCCGGGGAAACCAGTCGTCGCGCGTTTCGTCAAGATTGCGGATCGTCGCGCTACTCAGGCGCGTGAAACGTCGGCAGCCGCTTTCCAAGATCGCCGCGTGCGAGTCGCCCTTTCGACCCGTTCCCGCACTCGGTGCAGTCGAAGGATCTGCGGGGCGAATTGAGGGAAACATGTCGCGCACGCGGATCGAACCGCATGTACGCCGTCGAGGCATCGCCATTCGTCAGGCCGGTCATATAGAACAAGAATTCATTGGCCGCCTGCGCCGCACCAACAGCGTTGAGGGTTATGACACTCGGCGAAGCCACCTGCTGCTCGTCTACGTAGCGCTGTGCGTTGCGCTCCCGTTCGGTCTGCGCCTCTTCCTGTAACCTGCGTTGTATAGGATGGGCAGCACAAGAATGCCGCCGCGGGTTAGCGCGGGTTAGCATTGTAAGGCATGATTGGCCCGGTATCGACTCTGGCCACGCCGCTTAAGGGGGGCCGGGCTCGCGTTAACCGAGCCGCTTCGCCGTCTCGGCCCTTCGGGCTTTGGTCCCTCGCGCACATGGGGTCTGCGACCCCCGCTCGCAAGGCTGAACCCTTCGCTTTTCTTGGACTAAAGCCGGGCGCGCCGTCGCTTCTTTTCTACTCGATCCGAGCGCAATGAGCGGTCTGCTTTGCGGAAGCAGAGAAGCGGGTGTCAACGACCGACAAGCAGGCGCGAAGCGGTCATCCACGATCTTCAGGTTTTGACCCAGGACGGCCCCGATAATGAGCGGGAAGGGCGCGGTCGTCGAGCGAGTTGTCAGCCGCCTATTTCCGCAGCCCATCAATGTGCAACTTGGGAAGCCGCTGACATCAATTCCTCCGGATTCGGCGCCTTGAAGGTGTTGAGGCCATCCTCCAGAACTTCAGTGAAGTTCCAGCGTACGATGCCCGCCCGGTCGATTAGGAATTGACCGACAAGCTGCCCCTGGCCGGAAGCCATCGCCTGCTGATCGGCTCCCGTAATCTCATATCCTTCCTTCTTGTTGAGAAACTCGTACATTGCCATGACGTCCATAGGCTCGGGTAACTCGCCAGGGAGATCGATGCGGATCGCCATGACCGTGTCCATCCCGACCTCGCGCAAGCCGAAAGCACGGTGCGAGGCCCGCTCCGGGTCGGACGCGGCGAGAAGATCGGGTGCCGGGTGGTAACGGAAATAGAGCCGCGCCCGCTCGACTGGCGTATTGACCACCGCCAGGCATTCGACGCCTTTCTCACGCAGGGCCGGCTTAAGTTGCGCCATCGCCGCGACATGGCGCCGGCAGAACGGACAGTGCAGGCCTCGGAACAAACCGATCAATAACGGGCTACGGCCTCGAAAATCATCGAGCGCGATCTTGCCTTCGCGGGAGATCGCATCGAGAATAACATTCGGCGCCCGGTCGCCCGGCTGCAGCGGGCGTTCGACATTACTCGTGGACATGGACAACCTCCTCGCCCCGGATAAGCACACCCAGCCATCCGGAGTTGAGTCCATGCTGGGCGACGCCAGGGCAAAAATTGCGTTCGACCTTTGCCATATTGCCGAGGTCGAGATTACGCGCGTTGCAAGTGCATCATAACACGAAAAAAGCCTCTGCGGGTCGCCCGTTTCGCGAGCTGTCGCGAGCGCTGTGGCAAAACAGTGTATCGTCTCATCCGTGCCATGGGACGACACAGCGGCGGGACCGATTGGATCTTCATGCTTGCGGTGTTCAAGTCTTGAAACTTGGGCGGCTTCGACGTGCCCGGACGTCAAATGCCGACGGCACAGATCGCGGAACTCTGCCCTCAGCGGAACCGACCCGCCATGCAGCCGGTTAATCGGCATGAAGCCACCACCAATCCAAGGCCGCATCATGAGCATTCTGCAAACCACGAAGAAAGCCGTTGAGCAGGTCACCGGTATCGCCAGGCCGGGCCGGCGAGAGGTCGCCGACCTCCTGAGGCCGCGCAAACCGAACGAGTTTCGGTTCAGCGATGATGGCCTGGTGCCCAACCATCCGTTCTGGCCGCTGGTCGTCTATCGCGGTGCCGTGACGCTGCCCGAAGACTTCGATCCGGCGGCTGTCATCGAAGCGCTTTTCGAGGCAAATGGCTGGGGCGATAGCTGGCGCAACGGCATCTACGACTACGTCCACTACCATTCGCGGATACACGAGGTGCTGGGCGTTGCGCGCGGCACGGCCAAGGTCCGCTTTGGCGGCAGCAAGGGGCGGACGCTGTCGCTGAAGGCCGGCGACGTCGCGGTGCTTCCGGCCGGCACCGGGCACCAGCGTCTTTCCGCATCCGACGATTTTCTGGTTGTCGGCGCCTATCCTCCATCCGGCACCTATGACCTGTGTACGACCGCCGCCGACCATGCCAGGGCGGTCGTCACGATCCCCAGGGTCGGCCGTCCGCGCAAGGACCCTGTCTATGGAAGCAACGGCCCGTTGCTCGCAGCCTGGAAAAAGGGTTGAAGTCGCCCGCTCGCGGGCCCGCCGCGTCGCTTGCGCCGATCCGATCGCTCAGGTGCTCTTCAGGGTGCCGTTCATTCCTTCCGGATAGAAGCCGCCCTTGCTCACGCCGTCCTTATCGGTGAGATAGACGATCCGCAGCACTTCCTTCGGCGTCCTGGTGAACGCGATGGCGTCGGGCGTCGAGGGAACGAAATTGGCCTTGCCGTTCACCTGGATGCCCTGGTCCTTGTCTTCCGGCCCGTCGATCTTGTCTCGTGCATCGGAGACGGCGTTGGCGGCCTTCCAGGCTTTCTCTCCCTTCCGGTACAGTGTGGAACGCGCCATTCCCATGTGATAGGCCTCGACCGCCAATATGCCGGCGGCGGCGGCGAGAAACTCCTTGTTCTTCAGAACCGTCGCGGCACCGGCATAGGCGGTGACGCCGACATCCTCGAACAGCATGCCGCCGAGAACGAAGTTCGTTTCGTTGCCGAAGGGGTCGAAGTCCCGCCCGAGGCCCGCTGCCTCCGCAACCGCCTTGAACCCCGCATCGAAATCGATGGCCGGCCTGTCGACTGCGTTCTTTGCAAGCGTCTTGCGGTAGAACCGGACATGCGCGAGTTCGTTTTCAGCAACCTCCTGCATGAATTCGCCGATGGCGGGTGTTTCGAAGGACACTTTCTTTCCGCCGACGACATCGCCGGGTTTGGAACCGGCATCGGCGGCGTCGATGCCTTTTCCGGTGGTGCCGCGAAGATAATATTCGGCCTCCATGTATTCCAGGTTGAGCGCAAAGCGGAAAATGTCCTCGTCCTGCACTTCCTCCTTGGCATAGGCGCGAGAAACCGGCGCCAGGCCCGTCGTGGCGGCGAGGCTGGCTCCCAGCCCAAATTGCAATGCGCGGCGACGTGAAAGGTGGAGTGAAGGGATGGCACGTATCATGGCTTCCTCCCAAAAGCCCGCCGGTATCATCTGTTGGCGTCCGATCGCGGGCCACGCGCCCAACTCCGCCATAGGCGAAATGTTCCTGAAGAAGATCGGACTTTGCAGGATTCGTGCTCAGGATCGACCGGCTGCGGGTACAGTTTGTCCACATGGATCTGACGACGAAATACATGGTTCCCCAAGCACTTTGAAACCCGAGCACTTCGAGATTATCGTACACCCACACGCAACGGGTCAGCGCGGATCGCGATCGGCCTCTTGAAGGCCTCAAGCCGCCAGCACCGCCGCGTCCAGCCCGCGGATGATCTTCGCCAATTCGACGCATTCGTCGTGCCGGACCTTGTTGCGCCGCCAGGCGAGGCAGATCGTGCGTTGCGGCATCGGTTCCTGGAACGGCACGATCTTCAAATCGGGGATAGTGCTGGCCGGTCCGGCCGCCATTTCCGGGATGAGCGTGACGCCGAGCCCGTGCGCCACCATCTGTAAGAGCGTGGTCAGGCTGGTCGCGCCGTAGCTTGCCATCGCCACCGGCCGCACGTTGCCGCACACGGCGAGCGCCTGTTCGCGCAGGCAATGGCCTTCCTCCAGCAGCATCAGCCGCTCCAGCGCCGGGCTCTCCGGTGGCACCGGCGGCGAGGCGAAGGCGGGATCGCCGGCCGGCACGGCCAGGAAGAACCGGTCGGAGAAAAGTTCCTCGGTGACCAGGCCTGGGTAATCGAGAGGCAGCGCCGCGACGAAGGCGTCGAGCTTTCCCGAACTGGTGTCCTCGACCAGCGAGGCGGTCACGGCTTCGCGCAGTTCCAGCTGCAAGGCCGGGAAATGCTGTTTCAGCTCCGGCAGCACATGCGGCAAGAGATAGGGCGCCACCGTCGGGATGATGCCGAGCCGGAAGCGGCCTTCCAGCGCCGGGCGGCCGCGCCGGGCCGTCGCCTCGACGTCGCGGACGTCGGGACGAATGCGCTCGATGCGCGGCAGCAGGGCCACGGCCTCGTCGGTCAACCGCACCACCTTGCCGCCACGCTCGAACAGACGGCAATTCAGCCGCAGCTCCATCTCGGCGATCTGCGAAGACAGCGCCGGCTGGCTGACGCCGGCGAGTTTTGCGGCACGGCCGAAATGCAGCGTCTGCGCCAGCGCCTCGAAATAATGCATCTGCCGGACAGTCAAACCGATCATAAGGAAAACCTATCAGAATAAACAGCAAAGGCAATTTGTCTTTATCGGCTCGGCGGGCTAGTCTGGAACCATTCCAGGATGGCGCGGCCGCCGGCCCTGCCCGGAAAATCAACAAAATCCCGGAAAATCAACAAATCGGAGGCAAAGATGGACGCGAAAACCGACGACAACAGCGCCGGCAAATGCCCGGTCCCACATGGATCGGCCAGGAGGAGCAACCGTGACTGGTGGCCGAACCAGCTTGACCTTGGCGTCCTCCATCAGCAGTCCAGCCTGTCGGACCCGATGGACGAGGACTTCGACTACGCCAAGGAATTCAAGAGCCTCGATCTCGATGCGGTGATCAGGGATCTGCACCAGGTGATGACCGATTCGCAGGATTGGTGGCCGGCCGATTTCGGCCATTACGGCCCGCTCTTCATCCGCATGG
This sequence comes from Mesorhizobium sp. M0437, assembly GCF_040321335.1. NCBI lineage: Bacteria > Pseudomonadati > Pseudomonadota > Alphaproteobacteria > Hyphomicrobiales > Phyllobacteriaceae > Mesorhizobium > Mesorhizobium sp. M0437. The sequence continues at coordinate 28,124 of NZ_JAMYRK010000060.1, read as the reverse complement.
CCTGGCACAGCGCCGGTACCTATCGCATCGGCGACGGCCGTGGCGGCGCCGGCGCCGGCCAGCAGCGTTTCGCGCCGCTCAACAGCTGGCCGGACAATGCCAATCTCGACAAGGCGCGCCGGCTGCTGTGGCCGGTCAAGCAGAAATACGGCAGGAAGATCTCCTGGGCCGACCTGTTGATCCTCACCGGCAACGTCGCGCTGGAATCGATGGGCTTCAAGACCTTCGGGTTCGCCGGCGGCCGCGCCGATGTCTGGGAGCCCGAGCAGGACGTCGACTGGGGATCGGAAACCAAGTGGCTCGCCGACGAGCGCTATTCCGGCGACCGCGAACTTCAGGGCCATCTCGGCGCCGTGCAGATGGGGCTGATCTACGTCAACCCGGAAGGGCCGAACGGCACGCCCGATCCATTGGCCGCGGCGCGCGATATCCGCGAAACCTTCGCTCGCATGGCCATGAACGATGAGGAAACCGTGGCGCTCATCGCCGGCGGCCATACCTTCGGCAAGACCCATGGCGCCGGCGATGCATCGCTGGTCGGCCCGGAGCCGGAAGGCGCCGGCATCGAGGCGCAGGGCCTCGGCTGGTCGAGCAAGCATGCCACCGGCATTGCCGGCGACGCCATCACCTCGGGCCTCGAGGTGACCTGGACCACGACGCCGACCAAATGGAGCAACAACTTCTTCGACAATCTGTTCAACTACGAATGGGAGCTGACCAAGAGCCCGGCCGGCGCCCATCAGTGGACGCCGAAGGGCGGCGCCGGTGCAGGCACCGTGCCGGACGCGCACGATCCCTCCAAGCGCCGCGCGCCGGCGATGCTGACCACCGACCTCGCGCTACGCGTCGACCCGGCCTACGAGAAGATCTCGCGGCGCTTCCATCAGAATCCTGATCAGTTCGCCGATGCCTTCGCCCGCGCCTGGTTCAAGCTGACGCATCGCGACATGGGTCCGGCCGTCCGCTATCTCGGCCCGCTCGTGCCGAAGGAAGAGCTGATCTGGCAGGACCCGATACCGGCAATCGACCACGAGCTGGTCAGCGAGCAGGACATCGTCTCGCTGAAGGCGAAGATCCTGGCCTCCGGCCTGTCCGTCTCAGAACTGGTCTCGACCGCCTGGGCCTCGGCCTCGACTTTCCGCGGCTCCGACAAGCGCGGCGGCGCCAACGGCGCCCGCATCCGCCTGGCGCCGCAGAAGGATTGGGAGGTCAACCAGCCGGCGCAGCTGGCCAAGGTGCTCGAGACACTCGAAAGCATCCAGAAGGGTTTCAATAACTCGCAGTCCGGCGGCAAGAAGGTCTCGCTTGCCGACCTGATCGTTCTTGGCGGCGTCGCCGCGATCGAGAAGGCGGCGAAAGACGGCGGCCATGACGTGGGGGTGCCGTTCACGCCAGGCCGCATGGACGCCTCGCAGGAACAGACCGATGTCCAGTCCTTCGCCGCGCTCGAGCCGAAAGTCGATGGCTTCCGCAATTATGTCAGGGGCAAGCCGCCGATGTCGGTCGAAGCGATGCTGGTCGACCGGGCGCAGCTGCTGACCTTGACGGCGCCGGAGATGACGGTGCTCGTCGGCGGGTTGCGGGTGCTCGGCGCCAACACCGGTCAGTCGAAGCACGGGGTGTTCACCGACAGGCCGGGCACGTTGACCAACGATTTCTTCGTCAACCTGCTCTCCATGAACACGATCTGGGATCCGGCCGCCGGTTCCGATGAAGTCTACGAAGCGCGCGACCGCAAGACCAGGGCGGTCAAGTGGACCGGCACCCGCGCCGACCTGATCTTCGGCTCGCACGCGCAACTGCGGGCGCTGGCCGAGGTCTACGGCTCGGCCGACGCCGGGCGGAAGTTCGTCAGGGACTTCGTCGCCGCCTGGACCAAGGTGATGAACGCCGACCGTTTCGACCTCGCGGCCTGATCCGGGCATACGAATTCTCGACGCAACAAAAAGGCGCGGGCCTTGACCCGCGCCTTCTCCATGAAGCCTTCGAAAAATCAGTCCTTCTCGAAGATACCGGCCTTGGCGACCACGCCGGCGATGGCGCCGCCGATCAGCGGCGCGACGATGAACAGCCAGAGCTGGCTGATCGCCGCAGCTCCCGAAAACAGCGCCGGTCCGATCGAACGGGCCGGGTTGAGCGATGTGCCGGTCACCGGAATGATGGCGAAGTGCAGTCCGGCCAGCGTCAGGCCGATGACCAGGCCGGCGAAGGCCGTCGTGTGCTTGGCGTTGGTGACGCCGAGGATCACCGTGACGAAGGTGAAGGTGCCGATCAGCTCCCACAGGAAGGCCGAGCTGACGCCCCATTTCGTCACGTCCCAGCCATTGGCGCCGAAGCCGCCGGTGTGGCCGCCGACCTGTCCGGAGACGATGATCCACAGCGCCAGCGACGCGATGATGGCGCCGATGACCTGCGCGATCCAGTAGGGAATGACGTCCCTGGCCGGCATCCGCCCGGCGAGGAACACACCGAGCGTCACCGCCGGATTGAGGTGCGCGCCCGAAATCGGGCCGATCGCGTAAGCGGCCGCTATCAGGCCGATGCCGAACGCCAGACCGATACCTTCCTGGCCGAGCGGCAGCGCGCCGCCGAAGCCGCCCGTCACCACCGAAGCCGTGCCGATGAACACCAATAGAAACGTGCCTAGAACTTCCGCCAGATAAGTTTTCATTGCCCTCTCCTCGTATCGACCCGCGGCTCCGCCTTTTTCTGCGACGCGAATCACCGCGCAAAGAGTATTCGCAACCGGAAAACTTGCAAAGCAGAGCAGTTTCGCAAGCCGCTATGCTTGTGAGCGCCGGACACGCACATTAGAGACGTATAATATATTTATCGAATTGTTCGTTCCGCATGCCGGCGCCCGCCTGGTGGCCGCGGCTCGCGATGCACCAACCCACATTCGTCACCCCTCGGCATGGATCGTCTCGCCGTCGGCGAAACAGAACTGTTTCAATCGGGGCACGAAAAGCTCTAAGAGCAGGGCCGGAATTAATTTACTGAGTAATGGAAGACGACAAATGAGACTGGGCGGGCGGCTGGCGGCAGCCATTGAAGTGCTTGACGACATTGGCCGGCGCCACCGGCCGGTGGCCGATGCGCTGAAAGACTGGGGCCTGTCGCACCGCTTCGCCGGCGGCGGCGACCGCGCCGCGATCGGCAACATCGTCTACGACGCGCTGCGCCGCAAGCGCTCGGCCGGCTGGCTGTTGGGCGAAGACACACCGCGCGCCATCGGCTTCGGCGCGCTGCTGCTCGAATGGGGCCAGACGGCGCAGTCGCTGAACGAGGCGCTCGAGGGCGACAAGTTCGCGCCGCCGCTGCTTACCGCCGACGAATTGAAAACGCTCGGCGGTCGCCGGCTTGCCGATGCGCCGCCGGCCGTCAGGGCAGACATCCCCGACTGGTGCATGCCGCTGTTCGAACGGGCGTTCGGCACAGCCTGGGTGGAAGAGGGTGCCGCACTGGCGACACGCCCGCCGCTCGACCTCAGGGTCAATACGCTGAAGGCCGATCGCGGCAAGGTGCTGGCGGAACTGGCGGAGACCGGCGCCAAGCCTGCGCGGATCGCGCCGCACGGCATCCGCATCCCGCCGATCGAAGGCGACGGCAGGCACCCGAACGTGCAGGCCGAGCCGGCCTTCCAGAAAGGCTGGTTCGAGGTTCAGGACGAGGGTTCGCAGATTGCGGCCGAACTGGCCGGCGCCGAACCTGGAATGCAGGTGCTCGATTTTTGCGCCGGCGCCGGCGGCAAGACGCTGGCGCTGTCCGCGGCGATGGACAATCGCGGCCAGATCTTCGCCCACGATGCCGAGAAGGCACGGCTGGTGCCGATCTTCGATCGCATCCGCCGTTCGGAAAACCGCAATGTGCAGGTCGTCACAAGGCCGGCCGAGCTGGCGCCGCTCGGCAAGCACATGGATATCGTCCTGATCGATGCGCCCTGCACCGGCAGCGGCACCTGGCGGCGCCGGCCGGATGCTAAATGGCGGCTGACGCAAAGACAGCTCGACGCCCGCAAGGGCGAGCAGGAGACGATCCTCGATGCCGCCAGGGACTTCGTCAAACCCGGCGGCCTGCTGGTCTACATCACCTGTTCGGTGTTCGACGAGGAGAATGGCGACCAGGTTTCGGCCTTCCGGGGCCGCCATCCCGGTTTTGTCCCGCTCGATCACCGCCAGCTTTGGGACAGCCGTTTTGCGGGCCACGAAGCGGCAATGCGCATTGGCGCTGCGGGCGGCATTTCGCTGTCGCCATTGCTGAGCGGCACCGACGGCTTTTACTTCTGCGCGCTGCGGCGGGCCGGCTGAATCGTTGCCATCGATACAGGGCTAAGCCGAATGCTGCAGTGCAGCATTTGCGATTGCCTGCCGCCCACCCCTCTGCGATAAATGCCTTTGCAATAAGATTTGCCGAGAAACGAAGGGCGACGGCCATGGCAGCAAAGATCGTTCCTGCTCCCGATTATGAGGACCGCGTCAGGACGTCCTTCGCGCGCCAGAACGCGATGATGACGATTGGCGCCGAGCTGACGCTGGTGACGCCCGGCATCATCGAGATCGAAATGCCCTATTCTGCGGCGCTGACGCAGCAGCACGGCTTTCTCCATGCCGGCGTCATTTCGACGGCTCTCGACTCGGCCTGCGGCTATGCGGCATTCTCGCTGATGCCGGAAAATTCCGGCGTGCTGACCATCGAGTTCAAGGTCAATCTGCTGGCGCCCGGCAGGGGCGAGCGCTTCCTGTTCCGCGGCTCGGTGACCAAGCCCGGCCGCACCATCATCGTCGCCGACGGACAAGCCTATGCGTTCGCCGTCGACGGCGAGGCCAAGCTGATCGCCACGATGACCGGAACGATGATGACGGTGCTCGGCCGCGACGGTATCGAGGGCTGAGGAGCGGGTAGGGAGGATGGACGATCATGGCCGGCAAGACACCTGGTGAGCTCACCCTGATCTCCGGCAAGTCCGTTCTCTTCGTCATGGCGGCCGAGGCCGAATACGGTCCACACCTGCAGCGGCTGTTCACGCCGCTGCTGACCGGCGTCGGGCCGGTCGAGGCCGGTATCGGGCTCAGCGCCGAACTATCCCGGCTGCATGCCGGGATGGCGCTGCCCGATCTCGTCGTGTCGCTCGGGTCGGCGGGCAGCCGGACGCTGGAGCAGACGGAAATCTACCAGGCCGTTTCGGTTGGCTACCGCGACATGGACGCCTCGCCCCTGGGGTTCGAGAAGGGCGCCACGCCGTTCCTCGATCTGCCTGTCAGCGTGCCGCTGCCGTTCAGGATACCAGGCGTCAGACAGGCGACGCTGTCGACCGGGGCGGCAATCGTCTCCGGCGCCGCCTACGACGCGATCGCCGCCGACATGGTCGATATGGAGACCTTCGCCTGCCTGCGCGCCTGCCAGCTGTTCGACGTTCCGCTTATCGGCCTGCGCGGCATTTCCGACGGCGCGGCCGATCTGAGACACGTTGGCGACTGGACCGAATATCTGCACGTCATCGACGAGAAGCTGGCCGCGGCGGTGCAACTGCTGCAACAGGCGATCGCCTCAGGCGCGATCGACTTCAAGCTTGTTGGGGCGGCAGGTTCTTAGCGTTGCCGAACAGCACGCCGATCATCCTGAAGCGAACGGCGTTGTCGCGATTGATGTAAGTGACTGACCCGGGCTCGTGATCGAGGGTCCACCGCCCGGTCGCGCCGGTGTCCCATTCGGCGACATAACCGTCATCGAGCATCCGCCAGCGCCCGCGTCGCGCCTCGCCATCGTCGAGCAGCATGTGCGCGGCACCCTCGCTTTCAAAATAGACGTAAGCCTCCTTGCCGTTTCGTTCCAACACATGGGTCATGCCCGGAATGAGCATTGCAAGGGTTTCCTTCTGAAGTGCTGCCATGATTTCCTCCTGAATTGAAGTCGCCGATTGCCTTGACCGGCATCGCCACTTAGAGTGAACTAGTAGTCAAGATGCTTGACTATGTATCGGGCGAGAAGAATTTGGTCAAGGGCCTTGACGAAAAACCTGAAGCGCTGCCGGATCACATAGGTTGGCGGCTGTGGCAGGCGAGCCGCGCCTGGCAGACCGAGTTCGCCGCTGCGATGCGCGCTGCCGGCCATCACTGGTTCACCGAAGCGCGTGCCGGCCTGCTTGGACATATCCCGCGCGGCGGCATGCGCCAGTCGGCGCTGATCGAGCGCTCGGCGATCTCAAAGCAGGCGATTCAGCAATTGCTCGATGGCCTGGAGACGGAAGGTGTGTTGCAGCGTCTGCCCGATCCGCAAGACGGCCGCGGCAAGCTTGTGCGCTACACCCGCAAGGGCCTGGACGCCCTGCGCGATGGCGACCGCATCAAGCTGCAGATCGAACGGAGCTATGTTGCCCGCCTTGGTCACGAGCGTTTCGCGGCGCTGATGGGCGCCTTGCGGTCACTCGATACAACGCAAACTGATGCATTGGACAAAGCCTCTGGCGTTCAGGACGACACACCGGAATCGAAGTGAAAGCGCGACCTCACAACCCATTGCGCCGACTCGTTTCTTTCTCTAAACGCTCGCCATGAAAACAGCCAATCATCCCGACACCGTCCTGATTGTCGATTTCGGCAGCCAGTTCACCCAGCTGATTGCCCGCCGCATCCGCGAGGCCGGCGTCTTTTCCGAGATCGTGCCCTTCCAGTCGGCCGAGGCGGCGTTCAAGCGCATCGATCCGAAGGCGGTGATCCTGTCCGGGGGTCCGGCCTCGACCGGCGACATCGGCAGCCCGCGCGCGCCGCAGATCGTCTTCGATGCCGGCGTGCCGGTGCTCGGCATCTGCTATGGCCAGATGGCGATGTGCGTGCAGATGGGCGGCGTCGCCGAAAGCTCCGACCACCGCGAATTCGGCCGCGCCTTCGTCGAGATCGCCAAGGACAGCCCGTTGTTCGAGGGCCTGTGGGCGCCCGGCCAGCGCCACCAGGTGTGGATGAGCCATGGCGATCGCGTCATCTCCCTGCCCAAGGGGTTCGAGGTGCTCGGAAAATCGGAGGGCTCGCCCTTCGCCATCTTCGGCAATGTCGAGCGCAAAATGTACGGCCTCATGTTCCACCCCGAAGTGGTGCATACGCCGGACGGCGCCAGGCTGCTCCGCAACTTCGTCCACAACATCGCCGGCATCGAAGGCGACTGGACGATGCGCGCCTACCGCGAGCACGCGGTCGAGACGATCCGCAAACAGGTCGGCAAGGGCAAGGTGATCTGCGCGCTGTCGGGCGGCGTCGATTCCTCGGTCGCGGCCTTGCTGATCCATGAGGCGGTCGGCGACCAGCTCACCTGCATCCTTGTCGACCACGGTCTGATGCGCAAGGACGAGGCATCAGGCGTGGTGGAGATGTTTCGCCAGCATTACAATCTGCCGCTGATCCTGGTCGACGCTTCGGACCGTTTCATCGGCGCGCTCGAGGGCGAGTCGGATCCCGAGAAGAAGCGCAAGACCATCGGGCGGCTGTTCATCGAAGTGTTCGAGGAGGAGGCCGAGAAGCTCGGCGGCGCCGATTTCCTGGCACAAGGCACCCTCTATCCCGACGTCATCGAAAGCGTCTCTTTCAGCGGCGGCCCGTCGGTGACGATCAAGTCGCATCACAATGTCGGCGGCTTGCCCGAACGCATGAACATGCAGCTGGTCGAGCCGCTGCGCGAATTGTTCAAGGACGAGGTGAGGGCGCTCGGCAAGGAGCTCGGCCTGCCCGACAGCTTCATTGGCCGGCATCCGTTCCCCGGTCCCGGTCTCGCCATCCGCTGTCCGGGCGGCATCACCCGCGAAAAGCTGGAGATCCTGCGCGAGGCCGACGCCATCTATCTCGACGAGATCCGCAAGGCCGGACTCTACGACGCCATCTGGCAGGCCTTCGCCGTGCTGCTGCCCGTGCAGACCGTCGGCGTGATGGGCGACGGCCGCACCTACGAGTTCGTCTGCGCGCTGCGCGCCGTCACCTCGGTCGACGGCATGACGGCAGACTTCTACCATTACGACATGGCATTCCTGGGAGCAGCCGCCACCCGCATCATCAACGAGGTACGCGGCATCAACCGCGTCGTCTACGACGTGACGAGCAAACCGCCAGGCACCATCGAGTGGGAGTGAGGGGTACAAACGGCGGCAATATCGTAGTTTGGGCGGCTAGTTTCATCGCCGCGCAATTACCGTTCTAGTCGAGTTTTTCACTCCGCTAAGCTGGCTTTCTCCATCTTTGCCCGGCAACGCGGCCACTTCTAGTGGATTGATTGGGACGAAAGAGTCCTGTTGGGATTTCTGTTGTCGCCGCAGCGTGCGACGTTGCGTACTGGCATCAGCATTTCTGTAACGGCCTCGGACAGGGCTCGGCTTGAAGCGATCGTGGCGGGGCGGAGTTCGCCGCAGAAGCATGTCTGGCGCGGATCATTCTGCTGACCGATCAGGGGCTTGGAACGCTCGCGATTATGGCGGCGACCGGCAAGTCGAAAACCTGCGTGTGGCGATGGAAGGAACGCTTCATGGCCGAGGGTGTCGAAGGACTGCTGCGCGTCAAGACCCGGCCTCCGGGCATCGCGCCGCTTGAGGCCAGGCTGGTGGACCAGGTCGTGGCGCTGACGCTGGTGCGCAAGGCCGGTTGCTCCAACGCTCGGGCCAAACATTTATGTTTGGATGTCGTGCAGTATCGTTAATCTCCAAGCGGCTTTAAATGGGGCAACGTAAGTCCGTCAACAAACAACGGAGTACGTCAATGTCCCAATCCACTCACACCATGCATGCGCTGATCTTGGGTCAGTTCAAACAGCCCTTCAGGCTCTCGGAAGTCTCGCGGCCCGTTCCTGGCGACGGCGAGGTTCTCGTCAGGGTCAGAGCGAGCGGCGTCAATCCTCTCGACACTAAGATCCGCGCAGGCGCTGCGGCACATGCGAAACATCCGCTTCCGGCGATTCTCGGCATCGACCTTGCCGGCGTCGTCGAGCAGGTTGGTCCGAGTGTCACCGCGTTCAAACGCGGGGACGAGGTCTTTGGCATGACCGGAGGCGTGGGCGGGAACCAAGGTTCGCTGGCCCAGTTCGCAGCAGTCGATGCGCGGCTGCTTGCACCGAAGCCCACGAACCTGTCCATGCGCGAGGCGGCAGCGCGGCCGCTGGGCTTCATCACCGCATGGGAGGGCCTTGTCGATCGTGCCAAGGTTTCGGCAGGTCAGAAGGTCCTGGTCCAGGGCGGTGCGGGCGGCGTCGGTCATGTTGCGATCCAGATCGCGAAGGCGTTCGGCGCCGAGGTGTACGCCACTGACGCAGCCGCGAAGAAGCCGTTGATCGAGCGCCTGGGAGCGGTCGCGATCGATTATCGCGAGAAGACGGTGGAGCAATATGTCGCCGAATACACGGACGGTCGCGGCTTCGATGTCGTCTACGACACCGGCGGCGGGACGGTGCTGGACGCGTCATTCGCCTCCGTCAAGCGGTTTGGCCATGTCGTCAGTTCCCTCGGTTGGGGTAGTCACGCACTGGCGCCACTGTCGTTCAAGGCGGCGACCTATTCGGGCGTGTTCACGCTTCTTCCGCTGCTGACAGGCATTGGCCGTGAACACCACGGCGAGATCATGCGGGAGGCCGCGCGGCTGGCCGAGGCTGGCAAGCTTGTCCCGATCGTCGATCCGCGTCTCTTCACACTCGAAACAGCGAGCGACGCCTACGCTGCCATCGAAGATGGCAATGCCCAGGGCAAGCTGGTCGTCGACATAGACGTCTGATGCGCAACGTCGAAGCGGGCTGTTCCGGGACCGTGACAGCCTCCCAGACGACGTCTCCGTTCACGGATCCCAAGAACCTAAAAGGAAAACATCATGCCTTATATTCGCGTTACGTTGGTCGACAACGTCTTCTCCGCCGAGGAGAAGCATGAAATGGCCAAGGCCCTCACAGACGTCATGGTTCGCTTCGAAGGTTCCGAGGCGTTTCGCGAAGTAGTGTGGGTCTTGATCGAGGAACTCCACACCGATGGCTGGCACATTGGCGGACGCCCGTTCGAAGGTCCGAAGTCTCTGATGGGCATGCTCGAACGAAGCAAGACGGTTTACGAGTCGATTGACGGAAATCCCGCGACGCGGGAGGAATTTGCTCGGTTGGCCCCACCCATATCTGCGTGACGGGCGGCGTGGATGCTCAAGAATCCCACGATTCGAGCCGGCGCTTGCATTCCCGGCTCGAATATATCGCGCCTCCCATGGCGCCCCGCCTCGATCTGCTGCATATGAAATCGCATGAAGATGGGCGATCTTCGTGAGAATCCATGCGAGCACGTTTGAGTATCAAGGATGGAATGGAGCGATCTAAAGATATTTCTGGCTATTTCCCGCGAGGGCACTTTGGGCGCAGCAGCGCGCCGACTTGGGCAGACGCAGCCGACAATGGGTCGGCGATTGCGCGCGCTGGAAGAGGCTGTCGGCCATACGCTTTTCCAACGCAACTCCGACGGTTTTGTTCTGACCGACGAAGGTCAAGCGGTGCTCGGCCATGCCGAAAAGATCGAGGAAGAGGCGCTCGCCTTCGAGCGGCGGCTTGCCGGCGCCGAGGCGCATCTCGAGGGCAACTTGCGCGTTTCGTCGTCGGATTGGTTTGGTCACATCATGCTGGCTCCCGTTCTAGCCGAGTTTGGCCGCCGGCATCCGAAGCTATGCGTGGAGTTGCTCACCGACGCGCGCCTCTACAGCCTTCCCCGGCGAGAGGCCGATCTGGTGTTTCGGATTACCCCATTCAGCGATGTGGAAGTGATCTCGCGTCGACTGATGCACATTCCCTATGCGCTCTACGCACCAGCAGGCATGGCCTCCCCGTTGCTGGGAGACGGTGCGGGCGCGCGTTTGATCACCATGGATATGGCATACGCAGAAATGCCCGACGCAGTGTGGCTTAAACAGAAGCTGCCTAACGCTGAAGTCTGCCTGCGCAGCAACAATCGCGAGGTCCAGGCGCAGCTTTGTGCGCAGGGCGCCGGGCTTGCGGTTTTGCCGAGGCCACTGGGCGACCGCACGCCTGGGCTCGCAGCGATAGACATCGGCGAAACGCCACCCGGCCGGGATACCCATGTGGGCTACCACCGGGACTTACGGCGGCTCGCACGGTTACGAGCCTTGCTCGACCTAGTCATAGAGCGGCTCGCAAATTGATCTCTCGTCGATTCCATTCAGTGCACGTCGATGTCGTCGCGTCGAAGCGACGTTCTTGCGCGGCCTGTTCGAACCGGCGCAGGCGCTTCACGTCGCGCAGAGGGGGAGCGCCAAACAGACGCCGGAACTCACGATTGAATTGCGTCGCGCTATCGCAGCCCAATTGAAATGCCGAGACGTTCCCCTCGATGCCCGCCGACGTTGTTCTGCCAGGGCTCGCGTGCGTCGGCGACGAGCTGCTGGTCCGAGGTGGACATCGAGGCATTGCCGTAGGGTGATGTGCTACGCCTGGTCGATGTTCTGGACGTTGTACGCGACGCCTTGCGCTTCGCCCAAAAGCTGCTGCGTGCGCTGGACAGACTGCTGGAACTGTAGAGAGACGAGAACGGCAGGTTCGTAAAGCTAGTCTAGTTATTCGAGATCGGCGTCAATGCGAACGATCAGCCCGGCGGCATTAACCGAGATGTCAAGAAGGCCGGTCTCGTGACCAAAGTCTCCGGTGAAATTGACCCGCACGCGCGCTTGGCCGGCGCCGATGCCGTCGATCGAGAGGAAGCGGGTGACCGTGTGATAGCCTACGAAATACCGCTCGATGTAATCGCGGACGCCGGCATGACCGTCGAATCGGTGGCCGGTCGACGGGTCGTCGATCACCGCATCTGGCGTGAACAAGGTCACCGCCGCGTCGGCGTCGAACGCGTTGGTTGCCGCGATCAGCGCATCTGCCGCTTTGCGCAAGGTGTTGGCGGTCATCGCTTCAGCTCCCGTGCTGCCAGCTCTTGAAGACGAATTCGAGGCTGCAACCGTCCAGGTCTCTGACCTGCGCCGCATAGTAGCGGGTATCGTAGTGCAGCTGCGGTCCCTGTGCGTTGATCTCGGTCGCACCGGCCGCCAAAGCTTCGGCATGGGAGGCATTCACCATCGCTTCAGAATCGGCGGCGAAACCGACATGCACCGCGCCGGGTGCTGCCGAGCCCTCCCTCAGCCAGAAGAACATCCGGCCCTTGGCGCCGAAACCCTTGAGGTCGGGATGCCCCGCCGGTCCGTCCTTACCGTCGCAGTCGAGGCGGTCGGTGACCCCGAGCATAGGAAGTGGCCTTTCGCAAAAGGCGATCGACCGCGCCGTATCATTTACTGTCAGGAGCACATGATCGAGCATGTGAGCTTCCTCAAATCATGTAGCCGCCGCCAATTTCGATGTTCTGGGCGTTGATCCAGCGGTTCTCGTCTGACAGCAGGCTGGCGACCATGCAGCCGACATCGTCCGGTTCGCCGACGCGACCGAGCGCAGTCTGCCCGGCGAGTAGCGCCTCGAATTCTTCGCTTAGCCCACCGCCAAGCTCGGTGCGGATGGGCCCCGGCGCGATCGAGTTGGCACGGATGCGGCGCTCGCCGAATTCCTTGGCCATGTAGCGCGTCAGCACCTCGAGGCCGCCCTTGAAGGAGGCGTAGGGCGCAACGCCGGCGGTCGCGACGCGGCTGGTTGCGCTGGTGACGTTCACGATCTGACCGCCATCGGCGATCAGGGGAAGCAGGGCCTGCGTGAGAAAGAATGGCCCCTTGAGATGCACGCGGAACAGTCCATCGAACTGCTCTTCGGTCACCGAGGCGATGGGGTTATAGAGCCCGTACCCCGCATTGTTGACGAGGAAATCGAAGGTCTTTCTGTTCCAGGTCCTTGCCAGCGCTTCGCCGACTGCGTCGCGAAACGCAAGGAACGCCGAACTGTCGCTGACGTCCAGCTTTATGGCGACTGCCTTGCCGCCATCCGCTACGATCGCCTTGCCGACCTTCGCTGCCGCATCCGGATTGCTGTTGTAAGTCAGGATGACACCCATGCTGCGCCTGGCGCACTGGATCGCGACGCTGGCGCCGAGGCCGCGGCTGCCGCCTGTGATGATGACGATGCTCATTTGGTGCTCCTTGGATTTGCTGACCAGGTGATAGGCGCGGGGGATCGCGGCCGCTCGCACGATCCTACTCGGATCTTGCCTATTTCTGCTTCCCTGTTGATCGGCGTGCACCGCTGTGAAACAACGATGCCCATGGGCACGCAGCTTCAGGAACTCAGGCAGCTGGCTTCTCGCGCGGAAAACCGCCGCACGGAGACGGGCATTCCGCGTGTCGCCATGGTTCAGGGCGACATACCGGAACATCAGCTTGCCGCCGTCTACGATCCCATGGTCAATCTGATCCTGAGAGGGTCGAAGACGATGACGGTCGGCGATCGGACGTTTCGCTACGATCCCGCGACCTATTTCGTGATGTCGGTCGATCTGCCGGCGGTTGGCTCCGTGCACCCATCTGAAAACGGAGAACCCTATCTAGCGATCAGCCTGACTCTGGAGCCGGCGATCGTCGCCAATCTGCTGGCCGACCTGCCCAAACCTGCTGGAGGTGAGCTCTACAGACCCGGCTTCTCCGTCGCGCCGGTCACACCGGACCTGCTCGACTGCTGGCTTCGCATGCTGCGCTTGATGGAGCGTCCGAACGAGATCGCAGCCCTGGCGCCTGCCTACGAGCGCGAGATCCTCTTCCGCGTGATGCAGGGGCCGCTCGGCTGGATGCTGCGTGATGTCGCCACGCCTGACACTGCTCTCTCGCGGATCGGGATCGCCATCCAGTGGATCAGGGAGAACTTCGCCAAGCCGTTGCGCGTCGAGGCTTTAGCGGAGATGGCGGCTCTCAGTGTTTCCGCGTTCCACCGCCATTTCAAGGCCGTGACGGCGCTCAGCCCGCTGCAGTACCAAAAGCACGTGCGCTTGCTACACGCCCGATCCCTGCTCATTGCCGGAGAAGGCAACGCCACGTCCGTCGCGTTCGGTGTGGGTTACGAAAGCCCAAACCAGTTCAGCCGCGAATATGCTCGTCAGTTCGGGTTGCCGCCGTCGAGAGATGCGGCGCGATTGCGCCAGAGAAGCCCACGCAACGCCGAACATTTGCTGGCGATCAGCAATGGATGAATGTCGCGGGGCGAACTCGCGGACGACGAAGGACTGCCGTAGGCAGGGCTTCAATTCAATCCTGCTCCGACGTGGAGATGATATCCTTGTCGAGTCACATTCTTTTTCTGACACGCAAAGGGTGAGCGATAGGGGAGGGCACAGCAGGCCTCACAACGCGACCTTCACTTCGCGCGCCTGGCCAAGCGGTTGTTTGAAGGTGAAGGACGTTCACGCGCCGGGGATGGCGGACCGAGCCGTGACGGTATAATTCCGGGAGGAATCGTGGGCGGCGTAGTCTGGCGTAGAGGCGGCGGTGCGGGCCAAGGAGTGATGTCGCCGCCGCGCCTGCCGATAGATGGCGGAACCATAATTTCCGCGATATGCCAGAAAAAACCAATGATTTCAAAAAGCCGGTACTTTTGGCGGTCTATATGACGGTATGCAGAAACCGAAAAAACATTTTGTGAAGCGAATTCAAGTTCTTAAGTTAACGATTGATAATCGAGTGGGAGTGACGAGGAGTACTGCGGAGTAGAAGAGGATAGAGCAGCACGTTTAAGGCGATGTTGGCTCGGCGATAATAGTCAATAGTCCCAGCCCCCGGCCACCCGGCGACGGCATAGACGAAGCATCTGGCCGATCGGCGAATGTCTGGAACGAACGTCCCACAGAGAAGGGTGGAGCGGCCTAGCCTTGCTGGGTTTGACACCCGGGGTCCGCGGCAACTGCCACCGGCGAGGCGTTGCATCTGCCGGCCACGTATCCTTTCGCTGGGTTCATCCGTCTTAGCTGTTCATGGGCACGGTCATCCTTGACATCGCCCTCCTGGACGAATTGGAGCGTGACAAATGAACAGCAAGCAGAGCCTAGCGAACAAGATACACTACGAAACGCTCGCGGAGGCTTTTCGCAGCGGTCGAGAATCGCCACAGGAAGCATCCGAGTGGTCCGTTTTGACGGCAGAACCGGGCGGCGTCGATTACGTCGAGACGAACGTCGGCGACAAGACCGCGCTGTGGGTTCAGCCAAAAACGGCGGCCAAAGACCGGGTCATGCTTTACCTGCACGGCGGTGGCTATGTCGGCGGATCGATCTGGACCCATCGCAAGATGGTCGGACACCTTGCTAAGGCGATCGGCTGTTACGCTCTGCTCGCTACGTACGACTACGTTTTCCAGAGCAAGTTTCCGCGCCAAATCGAGCAGGCCGTGACCGCGTTCGAATGGCTCGCCGAGCAGGGTGTCGCGCCGAAGCACACCATAGCTGCAGGCGATTCCGCTGGTGCTGGCCTGATCGTTGCGGCGGCGATGAAACTCCGCGATGCGGGACGGCCGCTGCCGGCCGCGATCCTCAGCATCTCTGGCTGGTATGATCTGTCGGCGAGCGGGCACTCCTACGAAAGCAACCGCGAGAAGGACGCCTTCTTCCAGAAGGCGGTCGTGGATATGCTGGTATCGCAAGTCCTTGCGGGGACCGATCCCCGGCATCCACTCGCCAGCCCGATCTTTGCCGATCTGAAGGGCCTGCCGCCGATCTATCTGCAAGTGGGTGGAGACGAAACCCTGCTCGACGACAGCCGAGCGCTCGCCGACCGCGCGAAAGCCGCCGGCGTCGAGATGCGCTTAGACGTATTTCCGGGGATGCTGCACTCGTTCCAGATGATGGCCGGCCGCGCTCCCGAAGCCGACGACGCGATCGCGCGGTTGGCACAATGGGTTCGCCCCAAGCTTGGTCTGGCCGCAACCGCAGCAACACACGCTGAAGGTCAGGAGGTCGCATGACTGGCAAATTGAAACCAAGATGTGGCAGCTGAAGGACATGCCCGAGCGACCGACCGGCCTGTTCGACGCGCGATATCGCGCCTTCCTCGAGACGGTGTCAGGCGCCCGCGCCCAACTGCATCGCTACTGCGCCCGCATGACGGGCTCACGCCTCGACGGTGAGGATCTCGTGCAGGAGACGCTGTTCGAGGCCTACACGAAGATTGAGACCCTCGACGATGCCCGCCGGCTGAAGCCCTGGCTGTTTCGCATCGCTCACAATCGCTGCATCGACTTTCTGAGGCGACGCGATGTGCGCGAGCGCGCGGAGCACGCCTATTCGGACGACATCGGCGTTGTCTCTGCAGAGCCGGCAGCGACCGATGCACGCCGCGCCATCGAACGGCTGGTTGGCCGCTTGCCGCCCAAGGAGCGCGCCTGCATCCTCTTGAAGGACGTGTTCGACTATTCGCTGGAAGAGACCGCAGAACTCGTGGACTCGACGGTTGGGGGCGTCAAAGCCGCGCTCTCCCGCGGACGGGCGAAGCTCGCCGACTTGCCCGCTGAACCTGCCGGTGAACCGAACCGTCCGCTTGATCCCGACACCGCGCGGCTCTTGCAGCGCTATGTTGACCTCTTCAACCGCCATGACTGGGATGGCGTGCGGAGCCTGACCAGCGCCGATGCTCGGTTGCGGGTCGCCGACTGCTTCGACGGCCTGGTCAGAAGTTCTCCCTATTTCGTCGAATACGAGCGAAACCCGGAGACGTGGACCATGGAGTTGGGGGCGATCGACGGAGAGCCTGTCCTGATCGTGCTCTTCCAGCGAGGCGACCGGTGGCAGGTCGCGTGGCCGGTTCGTGTCCATGTCGCCGGTCGCGTCATCGATCGCATCGAAGATTATTATGCCTGTCCATGGATGTTGGAAAGCGCCGCGGAATCCGACCTGAAACTCATGACTGGGCCGGCCGTTTTGGGAAGAGCATAAGGCGACGATTTCTCACTCTGGCTTGGCCGAGTCACGATGGTGAATTCTCAACGAAAAATCGTGGCGTGCCTCGGGTCGAGCAGCACGGCGGGCAAGGGCCAGGCATTCGATTGGATGGCGGAGCTCCGCCGGCGGCCGGGCAACGGGCAATTTGAGTTCCGGAATTTTGGTGTCGGCGGCGACTTGGCCTACAACGCGCTGCAGCGCTTGCCGGATGTGCTCGCCTGTCGTCCCGACAAGGTCATCGTCTGGGTCGGCGGGAATGATGTTCTCACGCTCGTGTCACGCAAAGTGCGGCGGTTCTTTACGTTTTGGAAGCGTCTGCCCCGCACGCCTTCGCCCGATTGGTTCCACGAGAATCTGGCCGAGATAGCACGCAGGCTGAGGCGCGAGACGGCGGCGGAGATCGGCCTTTGCTCGCTCCCTCCGATAGAAGAAGCGCCGGATTCGGACGAACCGTTCCAGAGCGAGCTCAACCGGCGGATCAAGGAATATTCTGCGATCGTGGCGGCCATCGCGCACGAGGAACGCTGCGGCTATGTCCCGCTCCATGAGGCGCTCACCGAGGCGGCTCGCGCCTCGCCTGGCCGGCCTACACGGCGTTCAACTTTCTTCCATTCTATCGCGATGCTTTTCGCGTACTGGTGCTGCGGCAGCGTCCGGATGATGTCGCCCGCGTAAATGGCTGGCTATTTCACACCGACGGCGTGCACTTGAACAGCCGGGCAGGGCTGATCGTGGCGGATCGCCTACAGAAATTCGTTCAGGCCTGAACCCTGAGCGGCAAGGCTGTATCCGATTTGCGCACCTATCTGAATGTCTTATCGCGCAGGCTGGCGGCCGGTTTATCGACCTAGCAACATCGCCACGCGCGATGCCAAAAGTTTAACGACGAACCCTAGAGGATAACCCCGGTGGCTCGGCACGTCGTCAGGAATGACATCGCTGTCCGACTTGAACTTCGTGCAAATCCGCAGCTGCAGTGGCGGGAGTTCTCCGTGAAACCGCGCTCTGTATACCGAGACCCAATGTGGACCTCTATCGAAGTTCATTAACATCGCTGAATTGCAGCACATGGCGATGACCCTATTCGTGGCTGAAGTTTCCTTAAGCTTGTAACCCCTCAGCAATTCGGCCCCCTTGGAGCACTCGATGCGGTCCTTTCGATAGAGGATGTATGCGGTGCCGCCATCGGGATCGCGTATGGCGCCAGCACCTGGCAAAGCTTCGATCTGATCAGCTCCCTTCCGGCAGTCGTCGCAGTAGCAGGCACTGCTCACGATCGGCCTGCCAAAGGCTTTGAGTTCGACGCCACCGCAAGAGCAAGTTGCGGTCATGATAGGTGAGTGCGTCATCTGCTGGTGATCATCATGCGATTGCCCTCGCTGTCCCGAAATTCCGCGATCGTGCGCCCCGGTTGCCATGGCGCGGGGCGCGGTTCTGCTATGATCTTGGCGCCTCGCGATTTGAGTCTCTGAACGGTGACTTCGATTTCGTTGTCAACCAGCACGAGGACGGGCCCCTCAGATGGTGTTTCGTCCTTGCGCCTTAGGAAGTGGAGGGTGGTTTCGGCCCCTGGAAATCCGAGTTCGATCCATCGCCAGCCATCATTGCTCATGGGCTGATCGGCGACGATGCGGCAATTCAGGTGATCGATGTAGAACGCCTTGGCGCGTTCCTGGTCGAACACTGGAAGCTCCGCGAACTGGATGTGCATTGTCGATCTCTCCCCGTTGCATCTCGGTCCAAATCAAACTAGACGGTCCAGTACCCATGAGTCAATCGGCAGCGGACACGCCAGGAGCATGACCACGACGCGTTCAGCAGGTGCTACAGAAGAACTCGAACCGCACGGACGGTCGGCGAAAAAACGCCGGGCCATCCTCGATGCGGCTACAGAGGTGTTTCTGCAAAAGGGCTATCTGGCCACCAACATGGACGAGATCGCGGCGCTTGCGGCGGTGTCGAAACAGACCGTCTACAAGAATTTTCCGAGCAAGGAGACGCTGTTCGTAGAGATCGTGAGCAGCGTGACCAATCGAGCCAGCGATAGGGTCCACAGTAAAATGCCCGAACTCGCCGAGGGCGAAGATATTGCCGATTATCTTCAGCGCTATGCTTACCGACAGCTTGCCACCGTGCTCACGCCGCGCGTCATGCAGCTGCGCCGTCTGGTGATCGGCGAGGTCGGCCGCTTCCCGGAACTGGCAAAGGCACTCTTCGATGGCGGACCCGGGCGCGCAATTGCGGCGATGGCAGTGTTGTTCGAGCGTTTGGCTGATCACGGCCTGCTTGCGATCGATGATCCGGCCGTCGCCGCTTCCCAGTTCAATTGGTTGATTATGGGCGAGCCATTGAACAGGGCCATGCTGTTGGGTGACGAGTCGATTCCGAAACCGGCGAAGCTTCGACGGCACGCCGCGGCCGGCGTACGGGTGTTCCTTGCGTCATACGGCAAGTGAGGCACGCCACGGCGACGAGCGAATGCCGGGCGCAACCGTGCGGACCGCTCGGCCGTGTTTGACGGTCCTTTTTTTGGTCCCCAGTGGGTCGCGGCTTGTTGCGGCGCGGCTGTCGAAAATAGACCGATTGTTGTCGATAGTCGCCGAAACCGAGCCGATCCCGAATCGCCGAAATTCCCTTTTGAAATCAAGAGCGCAGATTTCTGACGGATCGCAGAGTCGGTTCTTTAGGGCGTGCAGAAAAGTTTGTGCTGCCGCGTCAACGCGTTACGATGGCTCAAAACGATGGAGTGGGAGTGAGGGGAGCGTAGTTTCGGATACTGCGGGAAACTGTGTCGTAGTGTAGGCGGCTCACACATCTCGATAGATACCGAGTAATGTCCGCTTGTGGTGCCGTTCACGCTTTTGGATTGGTCAGGGCTGGGCGTGCCATCACCTGCTCTCATCGAAGTAGGCATGATGATGCCCCGGGGACTGCAATCAAGGCCCTGAATTCAATGCATTTCCCTTTCGATAGACATCTCGATCCCCACTGCGTCCCTTATTGAAAAGGCAGCCGCAGCCTCATGGTGTGTGCCCACACAATCTTCATTCGAGCTTGGTCGGTATGGACCGCGAAAGATGCGGGGCTACATCCCTTGACCAATCTCATGCTATTCCCTATATAATCGAGTATGTACTCACTCAATGTCGTTGGACGGAAATATGGCGCGTCCCCTCAGTGAAGAAAAGCGACAGGCACTGCTCGATGCAGCGGCCGAGTTCGTCGCCAGCCTGGGCACAGGCGCGTCCACGGCCAAGATCGCAAAGGCTGCTGGCGTGTCTGAGGGAACGCTGTTCACTTACTTTCCAACCAAGGACGATCTGCTCAACCAGCTCTTTCTCGAGATCCAGGCCGACTTGGTAGAGATGATGCTGGCGCCATATCCGGCGGACGCCTCCCCCAAAGACCGACTATTCGCGGTCTGGAACCGTCTGATTGACTGGGGACTGGCTCACGCCACGGCGCGCAAGGCCCTTCGTCAGTTGAAGGTGTCGGATCGCGTGACAGCGGAAAGCCGGAACCGGTGTCACGCCATCCAGCGGGATGCGCGGACGATGGTGGAGGAGTGTCTCGCCGGCCATGCCGCGCCTGACAGGATCGCCTTCTACATCGATACCATTCTCTTCGACTTGGCCGACATCAGCATCAACGCGGTCACAGCCAAACCTCAGGAAAGTGACGCCATCCGGCAGGCCGGGTTCGACCTTTTCTGGAAGGGGTCTGCCGCCTGAGTTTTAGCCCCTAAATGAGTATGTAGTCACTCATAGATAAGGATCGAAAATGTCGAATTGCAAGGGTTTCACCGAAGCTAACGTTCCCAAGCAGACGGGAAAAAGCTTCATCGTCACAGGCGCCAACGCCGGCGTCGGGTTCGAAATCGCGCGGGTGCTTGCCGCCAAGGGCGCGCGCGTCCTGCTTGGCTGCCGCGAGCAGACCAGGGCGCAGGACGCCATCGCGCGGATCAAGCGGATCACGCCGAATGCCGATCTCGTCTGGTTGCCGCTCGACCTCGGTGACCTGGACAGCGTTCGCACCGCAGCCGAGATCGCGGCGAAGGAGCCACGGATCGATGCGCTCATCAACAATGCCGCGATCATGAATCCGCCGCTGACGCGCACGAAGCAGGGGTTCGAATCGCAGTTCGGCGTCAATCATCTCGGCGTGTTCGCGCTCACCTCGCTGCTCCTGCCCAAACTGGCGGAGACGCCGGGATCGCGGGTGGTCGTGACCTCGAGCATCGCGCATCTGAAGGCCAAGATCGACTGGGACGACCTCAACGCCGACAAGAGCTACATCAAGACCGATCGCTACGGCGGCAGCAAATTGGCGAACGCGCTGTTCTTCTTCGAACTGGATCGTCGCCTGCGCGCGCCGAAGTCGCCCGTCACAGCCATCGGCGTTCACCCTGGCGTCGCCAATACAAGTCTTGGCCGCCACATGGGGATTGTCCAGATCGCAGGCCCAATCGTCGGCCTGCTGCTCAATAGCTCCGACAAGGGCGCGTGGCCAGCACTTTTGGCTGCGACCGGCAAGGTGAAGCCCGGAGGCTATTACGGTCCCACCGGCCTTGGCGGAATCCGCGGTGTAGCCGGCGAAGCAAAGCGCGCGCCGCATGCCGAAGATCCCGCGCTTGCGAAGCGGCTCTGGGACGTCTCCATCGCCATGACCGGCATCGATCCAGGCTTGCCGGCCACCTGACTTCACGGCGACACGGTGCGTCAGGCCCTCGTGTAGGCTTGCTCTGGGGCGCGGATTGGACGAGCCTCGCCCGGGCGACGAAACCTTGCTATAAGAGACATGACGGTACTTTTCCGCTGTTAGCGGAGCGGCTCCCAGCCGCTAAAAATCGGCTCTCAGAGGCAATCGACCTCGATAGATGCCGAAACCATGCGAAAAATATTCAGTGAAAAATCTGTTTAAAATCAACAGCGTAGATTTTTGACAGCCCCCATGTCGGCTTATTGTCATCTAAACTGAGAAATTTCGAGCGAAATCAGATGCTTATGGTCCGTCCGAACAATCGAGTGGGAGTGAGGGGGCGTGCGGTAGAGTAGGTTGGAGTACTGTGGGATATATTCGGAAATTGTTGGTCAACGATAGGAGGCGATAGTTCGCGGGCGATTCTGCAAGAACAAGCAGCCGTTTTGCAGGTCGGCGATAGACCTTCGATTATGTGTAGAGATGCTCAAAGGGATCGATCCACCGCGCCGTTCACAGCACATGCTTTGGATTGGGATCGGAGCGCCGATCAATTCCTCGGACAATAGACATTATGTTCCGTGGATTTGTATCATGGTCTAAGCCCCGGGGCGGGACCAACGAGACGAGCACACAGCCGCCGAGCACAGCGGGGACGGCGCCGTAGCTGAATACGTTCTCGTGCCTCGCATAGTTTCAGAGTGCTCCCGCAATGCGTGGACCGTGCGCATGCCGTGCGCCAGATCCCTGTAGGCTTAAGCGTGCCATGCTTCAGCAGCTTGGCCGACAGCGGACCCGAGTTGGCGAACGGCACAATTTGGTCGTCCTGCTACGCGACGAAGCGGACCACGCCACCATCCACCCGCAAAGCCGCGCCGGTGGTCGCCGAAGCCTGCTCCGAGCATGTGTAGATGATCATGTTGGCCACCTCATCGGTGGTCGCGAAGCGGTGGATGAGGCTCGTCGGACGCATCGCCTGCAGGAAGCCCTGCTCGGCTTCGTGCTGCGTGATTCCATTTGCGTCAGCCTGTTTCGCCATGAAGTTGCCCAGGATCTCAGAGCGGGTAGGTCCCGGCAGGACGGCGTTGACGGTGACGCCCGTGCCCGCGACCGCCTCGGCAAGCCCGCGTGAGACCGCGAGTTGAGCGGTCTTGGTCATGCCATAGTCGAGCATTTCCTTAGGGATGTTGACTGCGGATTCGCTACTTATGAACACGATGAGGCCCCAGCCTTTCGCCACCATCCGCGGCAGGTAATGACGGCTCGCGCGCACGCCACTCATTACGTTCAACTGGAAGAGGTCAAGCCAGTCCTCATCGGGGATATTTGCGATATCCTCGACGCCGTTGTAGCTCCGGATGTGTGCTGTACCGACGTTGTTCACAAGGATATCGGCGTCAGGCGCATGCGCGATCAAGGCCTTTGCCCCCTCCGCTGTCGCAAGATCAGCGGCGATACCCGAGATGTCGCTGCCGGGGAAGGCCTGCCGCATCTGCCGCACCGCCTCATCGACCCGAGCGTTTCCACGGCCGTTGACGACGACCGATGCACCGGCACGTGCCAACCCCTCCGCCGTCGCGCGGCCGATACCGGCGGTGGATCCGGTAACAATGGCCTTGCGGCCTTTGAGTTCGATATTCATCTCATTCATCTCCAAAATTAAACAGGAAGCGCAATCAATCCACTGTCGTCTTCGCTGTTTCCGCCTCCGCTGCGTGGGCGAGGCTTTCGACCCAGTCTTGGTGATACCGATAGAGTGCGCCGGGATGTTTGCGCCCGAGTTCATCGAGGAAGAAGGGGCCCTGCTGCGTTTCCTCGGTCAGCACATGGCAGCCATGGTCCGTAGGCGTGATGACCCAGCCATGGTATGCGCTTGAGCCGGTCTCGTCGCCATCAACTGTCGTCGCCCATGCGAGCCTGCGAAGGGGCTCGCATTCCGTCACGACCAGACTCATCGGAAATCCAACCGTCACACGGCTGTATCGCGTTCCGAGCGCCAGTTCCGGCTCCCCCGTCAGAATCTTGACCTGATCCTCGGCGGGAAAGTAGCTCGACCAATTCTCGGCTTTGACGAGCAGCTTCCAGACCGCTTCAGGCGGCGCCTTCACGTCAATGTCGTTGAGTGCGTAGATGGCCGACGTTTTCGGATCATATTGCTCGGGCCAAGTCACATGGTCGTACATCGATTACTGCTCCTTCTTGAACAAATCCTGGAAGATGAGCTGGCCCCAAGTGCGGCCGCGCGCGTGCACCAGCGCGCCACCCTCGTTGAGCTTTCCCAGCTTGACGGGTGCGAACCCGAGTTGTTTGGCCAAGGCCGCCACGGGAGCGGTCGCGTCCTCGTCGTCGCTCGACAGAAAGACGACACGGTGCCCGCCCTGGACGATCGGATCGGCAGCCAGAGTGGCCGCACCCAGATGATTGAACCCTTTGACGAGCTTGGCGCCGGTGAACGCCTTCGCGACGAAGGCGGAGGACGGGAGACCGTCCAGCTCTTCAGGCACTGGAAACGCGTTCATCGCGTCGATGACTGTCTTGCCTTCCCAGCTCGGCAGAGCCTTCGCAACCTCGCGATGCTCCCCGAATGGGACTGCCAAGATGATTGTGTCGGCCTCGAGTGCATCCCGCAGCGACTTGGCGACTACCGTGGGTCCAATCGCCCGAGCCTGCGGCGCCAACGCCTCGGGCGGCCGGCGGCTCGCGACGGCCACGTCGATGTTTTTACGGGCGAAGGCGTGGGCGAGGGCCTGGCCTATCTTACCGAATCCTACAATTGCGTAGCTCATGATCTTCTCCGATCCGTGTTGGTATTGATTTCCCCGGCCTTCAACGGCGCTGGGTTAGCGCGTCAGAGTTGCGCAAGACCGCCGTCAACGGCGACCTCGCTGGCAGTCATGAAGCTGCTGTCCGACGACGCGAGAAAGGCCGCCGCCGCCCCGATCTCCGCCGGATCGGCCATGCGCTGGAGCGGAGTCATCGAGGCGAAGACCTTCTGGCCCTCCTCGCCTAGCGCTTCCTTCGCTAGCTCGGTCGCAGTGGCCCCGGGCGACAGCACGTTTACCCGGATGCCGGTGCCCTTTAGGTCCTCCGCCCAGGTCCGCGCGAGGTTGCGCACTGCCGCCTTGCTCGCGCTGTAGGCGCTCATCCCCGGGGCGCCCGTGGTGCCAGCGCTCGATCCGGTCAGGATTATCGAACCGCCCTCGCTCATCAGCGGCAGCGCCTTCTGGATCGTGAAGATCGTACCCTTCACATTGGTGTCGAAGGTTTCGTCAATGTGCTCGGCGGTGATCTCGCCGAGCCGAAGCTGGCTTCCCGCCCCGGCATTGGCAAAGACGATGTCGAGGGTTCCACGCTCGGCCTTCACCGCAGCGTAAAGTCGGTCGAGGTCGGTCAGATCGGAGACCGAGCCCTTCACCGCGCGGGCATTGGGCCCGAGGTCGGCCACAGCGGCGTCGAGCGCTTCCTGCCGACGGCCGAAGATGAAAACGAAGGCGCCCTCCTCGATGAAGCGCTTTGCTGCGGCGCGGCCGATGCCGGTAGCGCCGCCGGTGATGACTGCAACCTTCCCTTCAAGCTTTCCCATGACTTATCCTTCCAGGCCTTCGCCTTTGGTTGTGCGGGGACACCCCCGAGAACCTCGAAATGGGTCCGCCGGCGTCAGTTGTTGAGTGCGGAAGCGCGCACATCGGTGGTGCGAAATCGATCCGGCTGGACGACTGACGCCAGCCGCGACGATCGGCGTCCGCCGTTCGGAATTGAGCCGCGCGCGTCGACATAGGCTATGATGACCGCCCGTACTGCTGTTCGATGTGTTAGATACGGGCTTTGGAAGGCGCACCGCGCGGTGCTGGATTGCACCATGATCGACTGGGATGACGTTCGCTACTTTCTTGCCGTCGCGCGCGGAGGCTCGGTGCGGGCCGCCGCCGAGCGCCTCGGTGTGAACCACTCGACCGTGCTGCGACGTGTCGCCCAGCTCGAGGAACGCCTCGGGGTGCACATGTTCGAAAAGCTGCCTTCGGGCTACCGCCTGACGACTGCGGGCGAGGAGGTCCTCGAGTTCGCGGACCAGATGGAAGTGTCGTCGCACCTGCTGGAGACGCGCGTCTTCGGGCGCGACCAGAGCGTGCGCGGGCTTCTGCGGGTGACGCTGGCACCGCCCCTCGCGACACACCTGCTCATGCCGGACTTCGCCGACTTCGCGCGTCTGCATCCGGACATCGAGATGGAAATCTTGTCGTCCGGCGAGCTGGCAAATCTGACCAACCGAGAGGCCGACGTCGCGATCCGCGTCGTCTACGACCGCAAAACCCTGCCGCTCAATCTTCACGGCCTGAAGGGACCGGAGCTGTTCGGCGGCGTCTATATGTCCTGCGATCGACTAGCCGCGTGGCGTGCGGGCGCACCTGATCCTATCCGGTGGATCGTCATAAGCATTCATGGAATTCCGGAATGGGCCAGCGAGGGTGAGGTTCGCACCACGGCGGTTCCCTTCAGGACCACGGACGCCGAGGCGCAGATCGTTGCTGTACGGCAAGGGCTCGGGATCACGACACTGCCCTGCTTCGTCGGCGATGCCGACCCCCTGCTGGCGAGGGTGCCGGGCACCGACCTGCACATGTACGGAACGCTCTGGCTTCTCACACAGGGGGAGACACGCAAGACGAAGCGCGTACGGCTCTTCACGGAGTTCGTATCCCGCAGGCTCGCCGCGTACGCGCCGCTTCTCGCGGGGCTGTCCATATCGCGCGACTGACGCCTGGCAGGTCGCCGATGGCGCTGTCTCGAGCGGTCGGCGGCCGTCAGAAAGAAATCGACCGATTGATACCGATAGTCGCCAAAACGAGCAAATCGTGGACCGTCGAAATTGGTGTTTGAAATCAAGAGCGCAAATTTCTGACGGATCGCAAGAGGGTTCTTCGTCATGCGCAAAGGATTTGCGATAGCCAAATCAGCGAGTTACCATAGCTATGAACCATCGAGTGGGAATGAGGGGGAGTCTTAGCGAGCTGCCGAGAGCAGAGTGGCGGAAGCGATATTACCCCGGCAGATGTAGGCGATTGTCCTTGCATGGTGGCCTCTAGTCCCTCAAGGCGACGAGAAGGGCCATTCTCGGCGTTGAAAAACAATTGCTCTTTGAAGACTGTGGCGCGTACAGCTATTTCGAAATCCCATGATTGGTATGAGAAGCTTCGCCCGAACCGCGCCGCACGAATGATGACGCGCAGCGCAACCAAATTGGGGAGGATTCAAAATATTAGTATGCGATGTTTGATTGTCACGGCTCATCCACTCAATCCAAGCCTTTGCCAAACGCTTTCGAAAGCAGCTATCGACGCCCTGATGGATGCGAAGCACCAGTGCCGACATGTTGATCTGTATCGATCTGGCTTCTTCCCGGCTCTTACACCGGCGGAGCGCGCGAGCTACTATTCCGGATTCGAGACTACAGAGGTAGCTAAAGAGATTGAGGATCTTCTCTGGGCCGAGACTATCGTCTTGATTTTTCCCACGTGGTGGTTCGGACCTCCAGCTATATTGAAGGGCTGGTTCGACAGGGTATGGGTGCCTGGTATTGCATACGATCACGCAGCCGATCTTGGTGCCATACAACCGCGACTTCGCCAGTTAAGGAAGGTGGTTGCAATAACAACTTTGGGCTCACCTTGGTGGGTCGATTGGCTGATCCTCAGGCGGCCAGTGCGGCGTGTTCTCAAGACAGCTATTCTGAATACCTGTGCTCCTCAAGCCTCGCTTACGTTCCTTTCATTTTACAAGGTTGAAAGTCTGCCTAGGCAAGGTGTCGATGCTGCGATAAATCGCATTAGATCAATGCTACAGCGTCTATAGCTAAGCCCTGTCACAATGCTCCTTTTCCTTGAAGGGCGCACGTAGAGCAATGCCCGTGGGGACAGCGCGGCTCGTGACCGCTGCTTTTATCGGTATGTACGCGCATCACCATCGGTAGATGGCAGCACCGCGGATATCTACCGTCACGACATGGCATTCCTGGGCGCAGCCGCCACCGGCATCATCAACGAGGTGCGCGGCATTAACCGCGTCGTCTATGACGTGACGAGCAAACCGCCAGGCACAATCGAGTGGGAGTGAGGGAAACGGCGATGATAGGCGGCTCTAGCGTAGAATTTCGCAGAAAATACAATGATTTGCGGGCAGGGCATACTTCTAGCCAGGGCACCTTATCAATGGAATTGACAAACCTATCAAGTTGTTTGAACTCGTTAAGTTTATCGGAGCGCCTGGCGCGGCTCGCAGCTTGTAGCAGATCACTCTGACGGTACTTTTGACGGTACTTTTCGTATCCGACAGAGCATTCTAAAAAGTACCGTCATTCGTTTTTGGGATTTGACGGTACTTTTCTGTGCGTCAACGCTTTGAAATATAACGAAAATTGCCCGTAGCATGACATTTCTGCGCTGACGGTACTTAGTTATCGACATACATAGTTTCAGCTTTGGCGATACCCTCCGGCGAAGGCCGCCTTGCGAGAGGACGGCACGGTAGCGAGGCTGCGCTCTTAAGGTCGCCCTTACGAGCGAAGTTAGCAGCACAG
>NZ_JAMYRK010000059.1:0-39686 GCF_040321335.1 Mesorhizobium sp. M0437 | reverse complement strand
CTCCCCGGCGCGGGCCCCCCGGCCTCCGCCCCCCCGGCGAGGGCGCGGGCCGGGGTGGTTTTGGGGGTGTGGGGGGGCTGGGGGTGCCCCCCCCCGCCGCCGCGGCCGTCACCGCCCAGAACCACAGCGCCCAGCCGAGCGGCGTAAGGAAGCCTGCGGCATTCAGAGCAAAGCCGCCGGCGATGCCGGCGGCCAGGCTTGCGCCGACCGCGTAGACGAGGTGTTGCGACGCGGAGGTGGTCCAGACGCCAATGGCCCGCAGCACCGTGTGGCCCGAAATAAAGAAAACCATGGGCGCGCACAGGGCAGTGCGAAGGAGCAAGCTGTCGCTGAGCGCAACGGCCGCCACCGCGGCCCCCGCCCACAGGAACGCGACCAGCAGGTCCCGCGTGCTAAAAATTCTCATGCAATCCCCTCACGTCATAGATGACGATCCAGCCGTTGTCATAGAGACGGGTAACGCCCTTGACGTCATTGAACTTGAGCAGCGCTGCGCCCGAGAGCGGCGTTCCCTGCTGCCCTTGCCACGGCTGAAAGTAAAAGCCGAGCACCGGCGGAGCCGTGGTCAGGCGCAGGTCAATCAGCAGGAAATCGATGTCGCTTCCCGCCAAGGCCCAAAACTCGTCGGGCCCCAATGTCTCGGCCTCGAATATGCGCGCGGGATCGATGCCTTCGACGATGGTGACCCTGACGTCCTGCCGACCGTAGCTCGCAAGCAGAAGGCGGTTGATGCGGTCGGTGGTGAAGCGGTTGCCGGCACCAAGCCATTCCTTGACCCAGCGTGCCGTTTCGATCCCCATCGGCTCGATCGATTCCTGATCTGCGGCCACCCTGTATCGCCCATGGATCGGATTAATCGAGGAGCTCGTGACGCCGCTCAGGACGATGACCACCAGAGCAACGGCCGGTGCGACGCGGCGCCACCCGCGTGGCGTGGGGCCCTGCCAGTAGTGGACGATGCTCACCGCGACGACTAGCCCGACGGCGATGAACACGAACGTTCCCATGCGGTTGCCGATTTCCCACCCGGCGACGGTCAGTCGGAAGGTCACCGAGATTGGGAGCCCGAAGGCCAGCAAGCTGAGGAGCACGAGGCGGCTGTCGCGCCAGCGGCGTTTGAGAATGTCCTGGATCGGATGCCAACCGAACCGCGCACCACTCGGCGCTGCCATCGCCAGCGACCGAAAGAATCCCGTTGCCAGTCCGAGCGTCACCAGCAGGAGCCCCAGCAAGGTGGTCAGCCGCATGTAGAGGGCCTTGTCCGGCGCTCCGAGGTGCTCCGACCGCGGGGGCGGCGCGCCCAGGATCTTCCCGAGCAATGTGTCGAAGCCGGACTCGATCACCGGGCCGAGATAGCCTGTGAGAGGAATGCCGCGGGCCTGCACCCACACGGACGGCAGGGCAACGGCGAGCATCGCCGCGAGGCCCACAGCAATGCTGGTCTTGATCCGCAGTGGGTCGTGTCGGCACAAAGCCTCGAGGGTGGCCAGCGCTCCGAAATAGATGGCAGCGAAGGCGGCCGAGAGGTGATGCGTGACGGCGAGGCTTGCCAACAGCAGGGCAATCAGCCCGAGCGACTTCAGCCTCGCTCGCCCGACGAGATCCTTGGACGCTGCTTCGACCGCGAAGGTCAGCACGCACAGCACGATGCCGAGGCTCTCGTAGGAGAACATCGAGTCGAACAGGAAGAAGGTTGAGCAGCCCATGTAGGCCAGACAGGCGATGGCCGAGATACGCGGCGATGCGGTGATGCTTTCGAAAAACAGAAACAGGGCACCGATGAACGTGCCCCTGAGGACGGCCAACAATAGAGTCCCCGCCATAAACAAAGGCAATCCCGTCAGATTGACGATCGCCGTCGAAAGGATTTCGAGGGCGGGATACGTTGGGCCGATCGGGAGAAGCGGATTGGACAGAAATAAGCGGCGGGCCGTCATAAGATCGTCGGCTGCGATCCAGTGCAAGAACTCGTCGTAATTGATGAAGCTCGTTGGGGAATAGACCGCCTTGTAATATAACAGGGCTTCGGCAAGCAAAAACAGGAGGAAGAGGCGCTCACCCCGGGCTAGTATCGGCGAGGCTATGCGAAGGCTGGTCGGGACGACGAGGAGGACGACACCGCACCAGAAGAACAGCGGCGCCACGTCATAGGCCCGGCGCCCGACGACGTGCCCGGCCACGACCAGCAGCAGAGCGGTGGCAACCGTCAGGCACAGAACCGCTATCCATCCGAAGTTGGCCCGTTGCGGCGGGGTATCGGCGCTGTCGCCGCGAAGGTCGGGACCGATAACGGCCGAGACGAATCGTATCCCGGCCCGGAGCGGGTTGATCCTGGCTCCCGCCGTCAAATGAGCTTGCATCATCAGGCTCATGCCTCCGCTGCAGGAGCCCGCGGCATCAGACAGCCGGGGGGCAAGCGGACCGTGGATCGGCTGCTCAGGACCTCACAATAAACGTCGCTCAGCGCTCGCGCGCAGGCATCCCAGTCGGGCAGCGCCAAATCCGGGACCTCCCGATGGGCCTCCAGTTCCTCGGCCATGGCGGCGGCCAGCTCTTCCGGACCCGCGTTGCACGGAATCGCTCGGCACAGGCCATTTGCGGCCAGCTCCCGCAGACCGGACGTGTCGCTGACAAGAACTGGACGGCGCAGCGCCAGCGCTTCCATCACGGCGACCGGATGAGCTTCGTAGTCGCTGAACAGGACGAATAGCGCGGCGCTCGCCAGGAGGTCAGCCATTTTCTGCCGGTCGGATCCGGGGATGCTCGCGATAGTGACCCGCTTCTCGAGGCCGAGTGTCGCTACGAGGCGCCGCAATTCTCCCTCATACGGGCCTGTTCCGACGACGTGCAGTCGCGCGTCTGGCACCCGGCGGATCAGTTCGGGCAAGGCCGCAATTGCCCGGTGATGGCCCTTGTAGCGCTCCAGCCTGCCGCCCGAGACGATCAGGTGCGGATCGACCTTAACGCTGGGGCTCGCAGCGGGCATTGCGGCGCCATTCGGGATGACAACAAACCGCTCCCGCGGCACGCGCATCCTGGCGCTGAAGAAGTTGGCCTCGAATTCGGAGACGCCAATCAACCGCGCGGCCCGGGCCACCAGCGGCCGGAGCAGCGCGTGCTGCGTGCCGCGCACGGCGTTGCGCAGCCGGGAGGAATGCCCGCCGCTGTGGAAGGTCAGGATCAACGGCAGGTTTCCGCGGATCGCCGCGAGCAGCCCGATCGGCGCCACGAAGGTGTTGTAACCTTGGAAATGGATCAGATCCCAAGCCCCGCGCCGGATCGCGCTATAGATGCCGGGCGCGACATAGAGGTCCAGCTTCCTCGGCCAGGCCGGTACTCGCTGCACCCGCATGCCGCTCACCTCCTCCTCGACCGGCAACTCCCCCGAAGAATCGGTGGTCAGCACGTCGACCGTGTGGCCGCGCGCCACCAAGCGGGGACCGACTTCCTGGATGTGAGTTTCGATGCCGCCCATGAGGGGATAGCAGCGAGCGGCAACCATCAGAATTCGCATCAGGTCTGTCCACCGACAACACAGGCTGTCGCGCTCTGCCTGCGCTGTTGATGCACCCTCTCGCGCAGGATGGTTTTCAGGACGCGCCAGCCGTCCGGCATGGCGCGCAGATGGCTCACACCGCTGATACGCGGAGCCTCGAAACTCGCCACCTCGACGATATTGAGGTGGTTCTTCAAGGCCCGCACGTTGATGAGTGTCTCGATCTCGAACCCATCACAATCGCAGTCCAGCGTGGCGACGTGCTTGGTCCAAAAGGCTATGTATCCGTAGCATAGATCGGAGAACCAACCGCCATAGAGCAGCCGCACGACCAGGGTCAGCCCCTTATTGCCGAACATCCGAAACAGCGACATGTCGTCGGTGCCTGCGCCCTGGATAAAGCGTGAACCCTTGACGAGATCCGCGCCGGCCATCAGCGCACTGACAAAGACGATCGCCTCTTCCGGCACCATGGAGCCGTCGGCGTCCAGCATGACGATGATTTCGCCTGTGGCGGCCAGGAATCCCGCTTGCAGTGCAGCACCCTTGCCCCGCCGGGGCTCCATGACAACCTTCACGTCCTCGCGCAGGCGGCGCGCAACCGCGACTGTGTCGTCCGTCGAACGACCATCCACGATAATGACCTCATGCGCCCAGTTGGGGATGCGCGGCAGAAGCCAAGGGAGGTTTTCGGCTTCGTTGAGCGTCGGGACGATAAAGCTCACTCGTGGCAGAGTCAGCGACCGCCGCAGCGCGACACTGATTGGATCAGCCGCCGACACAGCAGTGCCGTGGGCGACGATGCTGGAGACAGGGGCATTCATGCCAGCACCGTGCGGTCGAGCCGTCGAACCTGTAGCGAAGGTTGGAAGCGAGCCAGGACTGCCGACCAGTCTCGGACGAGAGGACGGGTCCCGGATACAAAGCGGCACAGAGGACCGAAGTCGTTCGCGGCGGAGGGACGGATGAAATCCAAATTCCGGTGCTCCACGCGGCGCGCATGCGAATGCGCCGCCAGCGACAGGCCGTAAGTGCCCGCTTCAATGGCAGCCACATCCCTGGATGTGCTTATCCTAAGCATATGCGGAATCCCCGAAATAATGGAACGAAGATGAAATGAAAGAATATTGCGAGACAAAAAAGAATTTACCCCCGACTTTTAGTCTGATCAATGTGAAGTCTATTAATTAGCCTCCGCAATAGAAAGAACAATATATGGTTATAAAGCACAAATAGGTGATTAACTCTTTGTGGTTATCCCTTCAGGTTATTTCCATCGCGTACCACCACCGCGGATAACAGGGCAGCAGCACCGGTGACCTTCAGCAGCTGTGTTGGCAGCGTTGCCAAACCCGTTTGGACCTCAGGGGCCACCTTCAACGCCAGCGAGGACATTCATCGACCCGACAGCCTGCACTTAGCTCACAAGCGTCAAGTTCGCCCGAGTGGGCGATGCAGAAGGCAGTGAAGGTCGGCCGGCCCGATGAATGAACGTCCAACAACGCCGACATTGCCACTGGCCAGAAGCTGCGACGTGCAGGTCGGTTCGCTGCTTCACTCGGCCGTCTTCCGAGGTACTACTTTCTCTGTGCCCGAGAAGGGTCGAGCGCGCCCGGGCCTTCGCGGGGGTACCTTTTGCTAGACCAGTTGGCAGTGGGTGGCTAAACCGGACGCGAGACCGGCCAGGAGAGGGGCTGCCCATGCGGTTCCGAGACCGGCGCATCGGATACAAGCAACCGATACGAGGTCGTGACCTCTCGCAGACCCCCGATATGACCGAACAAATCGATCGCCTCCAGGCCGGACCGCCGGTTGTAGGTGTGGCATCCGAAGGCTCCGGACCTAA
This sequence comes from Mesorhizobium sp. M0437, assembly GCF_040321335.1. Classification (NCBI taxonomy): domain Bacteria; kingdom Pseudomonadati; phylum Pseudomonadota; class Alphaproteobacteria; order Hyphomicrobiales; family Phyllobacteriaceae; genus Mesorhizobium; species Mesorhizobium sp. M0437. The sequence goes on along the minus strand of NZ_JAMYRK010000059.1, from coordinate 34,344 downwards.
TGCGACCGACCGGTGTCTGGGCAAATTCCAACTCTCCGAGCGCATCGATCCGGCAGAACGTCACCGCGCCCCCATAGCCGCGCGAGCAGTCTTGGACCGGGCGTAGCGTCCGTCCGCCGTGTCGGATGACGGCGCCTGCGGGGCGGCTGAGCGTGGCATCGATCAGGACGGGGTTTGCGGCATAAGGCGTCCAAGACCCGGTCAGGCTCTCGGCACCGTAGAGGCTGAGGACATCCCAGGACGTGGACCTCCACACCCTGAGGCTGACGAAAAACAAGAAACCACCCTTGTGGCAGAGCGGCGTGGTGTCGTAGCCCTCGATGCCCTCGATGAGGCAGGCCTCCCGTGTCCACCGGTACGGGAATTCCACTGCCCTGTAGAGACAGACATTCCTGGCCGCCGCCGATTCGGGGATCATCCAGATCTGTCCGTCCTGCTCGAACACAAACGGGTACGAGAGGTGATGCGGTTCCTCCACGACGATCTGGGGTGCGCCGGCGGTCCCGTTCCGGTCCACTGCCACGACCGCAATGCACCCCCGGTTCTTCGAGTAGAGGTACTTTTCGACAAAGATGAAGTCCTGCCCCTGGTGCCGGAATGGGAACGGGTCGGCAAGGTAGCTGTCGGCCTTTCCGGTGAGCACCCGGAAGGCTGCTTCGCCTTTGTCGAGCAGGCTGGCCGATTCATCGAAGCGCCAGCCAATCGCCCACGTCCTGCCGCCTCTTGCCAGCATGTCCAAGAATCTGATTGCCTTTGATGTCACTGTGCGTGTCGCTTTTGCAAGGGCCGGAAATGCGCCGAGCGAAGGCGAGGCCGTGCGTGGGCCGGGGACACCGAACGCAGCTGAACCGGTTTCCTCGCGCAAGGCTTTTAGGATCAGCGCCACAGCGCAGGAGAGGACGCTATCGAGGCTCGCTGCAAATACTTCACGGTCAACACTGGCCGGACGCGCCATCCACGGCTGCGACGGGCGCGCCGTGTCGTGCAGGTCAACGAGAAGGTCCTGATCGTTCGCCAAGGCCGCCATGATTCCGATCTCGCCGGGTACACCGTTGAAGAGCGGCGTCAGCACGCGCCGCCCTGACGGGAGGGGCTCCTCTCCGCTCAAATCGATCACCACGTCCACTTCGTCGGCCGGAGGGGGCGGCAGGGACCGCAGCGCCGCCTCGACGGGGTCGGTGGCGCCGTTGGCGCCTAAGCCATAGACTAGTCTTTCGAGTTCGAGCAGCAGACGGAAGATCAACGGCAGCGGACGGTAGGCGGCCGCGAAAGCGCAGGAGACATCGTTGCCGGGCACTTCAGCAAGCGCCTCCGCCAGCCACAGATGCCAGCGTAGCGGCCGCGACGGATCGACACTCAAGCAAATGCGCATTGTGATTCTCGCGGCGGATTAAACAAGACCACAGCTTTGACGAAAACCACCCCCCCGATCGAGGCGCCTAGCCAACTCTCCGCCGCGGCCCCGCGAGCCAGGCGAGGCAGATAAAGAGCCACAGCGCGAGAAAATTTCCTACTCGTTACCGCCGCGGGGACTCGCCAATTCGAGGAGCCGAATCCTTGGTTGGGAGCGATGTCTGGCAGCACAGGTCCATACTCGAGCGACCGGAATGGGCTAAGCACACTATGCCCGAACAACGACGGGCCGTGCGAGGTAAGAGGAGGTAATCCTTCGGGGCTGTTGCACTCGGCGCCAGGCGAGAGCCACAGTCCCGGATGATCGTCGACTGGCAACGAGTGAAATATGGGCTGGGCACCGCCGGACTGCGTGTGCTGGTGTTCGCGTTGCTGTCTGTTCCGCCAGCCGTGAGCGCCGCGGACAACTTGTCGCCAGCGTCCTTCATCAGGACTTCCGGCACGGCGTTTACTGTCGATGGCAGGCCATTTTTTGTGACCGGCGTGAACAACCACTATGTCACTTTCGGGTCGCAGGACGAAGTCATCCGCGTTCTCGATGACGCGGTGGCCATGGGGGCCAACGTGGTTCGTATCTTCCTCCAGCCAGTGATCGGATCGCTCGACGGAAGCACTGCTACGATCTGGAACTGGCGGCTTGAGGCCGATGCCAGCGATCTCGCGGTGAGAGGAACGTACCTGCTCTCTTGGGACCCTGGCGAGAACGGAATGGCGATCAATGATGGCGCGAACGGCATGCAGAAGATTGATTTCCTCGTCGCCGAAGCCGGCAAGCGACGCCTCAGGCTCATCATCGCCTTCCTGGATTTCTGGGCCTACACGGGTGGCGCCCAGCAGATGCGGGCTTGGTATGGGAGCCAAGACCAGTCCACGTTTTTCTTCGATGACCGCCGGACGAAACGGGATTACAGGACCTGGGTCCGCCACGTCGTACAGCGCGTCAACCTGCTAACCGGACTTGCCTACCGGGACGATCCAACGATTATGGCCTGGGAGCTGATGAACGAAGGTAATGCACGCCCAGAGGCTTTGCGGCTGGCCTGGACTGCCGAAATGTCGGCCTACGTGAAGTCCCTCGATTCCAATCACCTTGTCAGCTCAGGGCACGCCAACGTTTCCGAGAAGCTGTCCGATTTGACGATCCCAACTCTCGATTTCGGGACCTGGCACGGCTACCCGCTCTACTACAACCTCACAGTCCAGCAATTTGACGACCAGATTACCGAATTTTGCCAACTGGCGGCCCGAGCCAATAAGCCGGTCCTTCTGGAGGAATTCGGCTATGCCCGCTCTAATCGGGACTCCGCCGATGCTTACGCCATATGGCTCGATACGCTCGCCCGCGATCCCAGGTGCGCTGGCTGGATCGTGTGGCGGCTGGCGTCGCGGCAGGACAGCGGAGGCTACCCCGCCGACGAACACGACCAGTTCGATATCCGCAATGACGGAAGCGTGATTTGGAACATCCTCAAAGCCGCAACGGCCCGGGCGGCGCAGAGCCGCGAGACCCGCCCGGCCTCAGAAGCCGTCCGGGAAGCCCCATGACCGAAGCCTCCGTCGTGATCTGCGCGCACACTCTCGACCGCTGGGAAGAGTTGAAGCGTGCGGTCGGGTCCGTCCGCACCCAAACGCCTGCCCCGCGTGAAATCGTCGTGGTCGTGGACAACAACGAGGCCTTGCTAGAGCGCGCCGCGCGCGAGATTGCCGGCGTGACCGTCCTCGCCAATGCCAGGCAACCGGGCTTGTCGGGCGGTCGCATGACAGGGGCGGAATACAGCACGGCCCCGGTGATCGCCTTCCTCGATGATGACGCCATCGCCGACCCGCACTGGCTGGAGGAGCTGTTGGAGGCTTATCGGGATCCAGCCGTGTTGGGCGCCGGCGGCCCGGTTGAGCCGCTGTGGCAAGTGCCGCCGCCCCCCTGGTTTCCCGCCGAGTTCCACTGGGTGGTGGGCTGCACCTACGCCGGCATGCACGTGCGGGACGGGCGCATCCGCAACCCGATCGGGGCCAACATGTCGGTGCGCGCCGACGTGCTGCGGCGCGCCGGTGGCTTCGCGCCGGAGCTCGGGCGCCGCAAGCTCGGGTTCTCCGTAAGCGGCCGAGCAAGGATCGGCGGTAAGGCTGAGAGCTGCGAGGAGACGGAATTCTGCATCCGGGCCGCCAGCCTATACCCTGGAGGCTATTGGGCGTATCGGACAGCGGCGCGTGTGTTGCACGCTGTTCCGGTCCAGCGCACCACGTGGAAATACTTCGTCCACCGCTGCCTCGTCGAGGGCACCGCCAAGGCAGTGTTGAGGGGTCTCGCAGGATCCAAAGACGGCCTCGGAGCCGAAGGGCGCTACGTCCGGGTGGTGCTGCCGCGCGCCGTGGCGAACGACCTGACGGCGGCCATGCGGGGCAAGGTCGGCGCCGCCCGCCGGGCCGGGGCGATCATGGCGGGCTTTGCCCTTACTGCGTTCGCCTATGCCACGACGCGCCTCGGCGGGGCCGCCGAGGCCTTGTCACAGCATCTGCTATCACGGGTCCGAGGCTGGAGAGCCTAGCCGGCGCCGATGCAGGCATTGCAGGCAAACGGTTTGGCCGACCGCCGGCGCTGGCGATATCGAGAGCGTCAATCTGCCACTCCAAAGCGCATCGTCCGGCGATTTCGTGCACCCTCACCCGGCGCGCGGCCCATCGCATGTGACCCATAGGGAATCAAATTTCGGCGTTCCACAGCGAGGCTGACGTTGGAATGTCGTCGCCGGTCGGGACAAGCGATGCCGAATTATCGTGTCTACGGTCTGGACGAACACCGCCAGCTTGCGGGCGGGGTCACCTTGCTTGCACAGGCCACGACGCGGCGAAAGAGCACGCCAGGCGGTTAGCAGACGGCCACAAGCTGGAGCTTTGGCGACCGGTTGCGCAGCTCAAATTTGACAATCCGCGGGGCCCCGCGCGGCGACGAAGCGCCCTCACGCCCTAGTGCCACGTTCCGCCATTTCGACAAGCCGCACCTCCTATATTAGAAGGTGTTAATAAGTTATCGCCCAGCCTCATTCTCGCCGCAAACGGTAGTAGGCTCGCGTACATCGTCCACGAATGATCCATTCATGTGGGTACAAGACGGTGTGTGGATAAGCAAGAAGTCCGAGATGCCTGCGTGTTACTTAGAGTGCGGGTGAAATAAGAACAAAAATACGCAATGAACTAAGGATTAACCATTGTTTTTACTAAGCGGCAGGCTTGAGGTGCTGGAAGAGCTGCGCTCGACTTCAATCCGGCTGCGGCTCAAACCGTTGAACACCTTGCGTGCGTCGGCAGCGACACCGTTTTCAAGGAATGGCCTGATGAGTATTCCCGTCGACAAACTCTCCTTCGATGGCGAGTTCAACTTAAGCTCGCTCGACGATAAGTCGCGCGCGAGGACTTCCAAAGCTCCGCTACTTTGAAATCCGTTCGCGGTGTCCAACTGCGAGCATGCGACATGTCGCGCGCCTGGCGATGCGCGGCAGTGGAATTCCCTGTTTTCAACGCCAAATAAGGATCACTGAATGGCTCTTTCCGCACCCGCAGGCTTTGCCTCTAGCGACCTCGTCTTCGAGGAAAACTTCTCCGGTACGGCGCTCGACAGCACTTGGCATTCCTACATCACCAGCAATGCCGCCAATGGCTGGCCATGGAATAGCGATGGATCAGGAGGAAGCACCCCGGGCGGGCCGTATGAAGCCGATTATGATAAGCCGAGCCAAGTGTCAGTGAGCAACGGGCAGTTGGATCTGACGGCGGTCAAGCAGCCCATCAGCGGCATAAATCAGGGGACGACACAAACATTTCCGATCACGTCCGGCGTAGTCAGCAGCTATGGCAACTTCGAATTCAATGGCGGCTATCTTCAGATCAGCATGAAGGCGCCGAGCGGCGACGGCGCATGGCCAGCCCTCTGGCTGATGCCCGGCCAAGGCGCCGGCAGCAGCGGCGACAATTTTGAGATCGATATGCAGGAGGGTGGATATAGCGGGTCGGGGCCGGCAAACCAGATGTTCTCCGGGCACATCCACTCGCCGTCAGGGACGGTCAGCGGCGGCCTGGTCGACAGCGGCATCGACCTCACGGCGGGCTTCCACACGTACGGCATCAACTGGGATCCCGGTCAGTCGATCACCTGGTATCTCGACGGGAAACAGATGGCGCAAGTGACCAGCGCACAGGCCGAGATCCCGAATGAACCGATGCAATTGATCATGAACAATGGGGTCGCGAATTCGAACGCCAGCGGATGGCATACGACTCTGGACAGTTCGACCCCTTCGTCGATGCAGATGCAGATCGATGAGGTTCAGCTCTATCAAAAGGCAGGCAGCGGCGACACCGTCACGGGTGCGAACGTCACTCCCTCAACCACTGGCTCGACCGGGACCGAGACTGGGTCTGGGACCGGGACGGTCCCTTCTTCCGACGGCACCAGCGATGGCACTTTATACGGAACCAGCGGCGCCGATGTATTCCACGGAACCAGCGGCCACACGATGATCGGCTATGGCGGCAACGACACCTACTATGTCGATAATGCCAACGAGAAGGTGGTCGAGGCAGTGGGCGGCGGCAACGACAGTGTGATCGCCTCGGTGAGCTATGCGCTTTCGGCCGGCTCGGAGATCGAGCATCTCGCCACCAACAACCCGTCCGACACGAAGGCGATAACCCTCACCGGCAACGAGTTCGGCCAGACCATCCAGGGCAATGCCGGCAACAATGTCATCAACGGCGGGCTCGGCGCCGACGTCTTGACCGGTTACGGAGGCCACGATGCCTTCTCGTTCAATACTGCTCTTGGAGCCGGCAATGTCGATAAGATCACCGACTTCAAGCGCTCCCAGGACACGTTCCATCTCAGCGATACCGTTTTTGCCGGGCTTCAGCCGGGAGGGCTTCCATCCAAAGCTTTCTTTGTTGGTGCAGCCGCGCATGACAGTTCCGATCATATCATCTACAACAGTGAAACCGGGGCGCTCTCTTTCGACAGTGACGGGGCCGGCGGCGCATCTCAAATACAGTTCGCCACCCTTTCTCCACATCTCTCGCTTGGCGCAGCCTCATTCTATGTGACCTGAAGGAACGCGGGGCTGCCGTGGCCAAACAAGGACTGGATAAACAGCACCTCAAAGCCATGATCCCGAACCGAAGTCAGCGTAGCAAAAGGCGGGAGCCCGGTTTTCGGAGAAGATCTGCTCAAGCAAAAGAGATGGGGCTCCATCCCGATGCCATCGGGATGGAGCAGGCTCTAGTTGTGAGCTTTCTGTAGTTGCCATTCGGACCGAACCGAGGAGACTGGAGTTACCAAGCTTTGGGTCCGAATGAACATCCCAGACTGGCACACGCAGCATCATCAGCTACTTTCTCTCGCCAATGATGCAATACAAGCAGGAAACACTGCGAGAGCGGTAAGAAGCCGGTTTGCAGCCGACGGGAAAGTTTGCCCTCCGGTTTCAACTCAAGAGCGCCGCAATCTTGTCGAGGCGCAGCCGAAGCATGCGATACGTCAAAGGCGGGAAGCGGTCGGCTCGAAGCTGGATGATCAAAGCCGGTTGTGGAAGGTCGAACTGCAACAACTCGCTCGCGAGACAGGCCTCGCGCTCCATGTTGCATCACCATCCGACGGGCACATCGACCTGGAGCAACATCGAACACCCCTGTTCTGCCGCATCACGGCAACCTGACGCGGACGGCGCCCTCCTCGATCGCGTGGCCAGGCGCGCGGTCGATTCCGTGACCGACGAAAAAGAGAGCAAGTGAACGATGTCGAGATGGAGGCGCTCGCCATCCAAGGCGACGCATTCACCCGGAATGGAACTACACCATCCGCCCGAGATCAGTGACCAATCGGAGCAGTTCACGGGTCCTAGCCCGAGCTCCTCCCCTGCGCAATAAAGACCAATGCTTGCAGGTGACACCGATTTGGGAAACTATTGACCGCGCGAAGCCTCTCACGCGGTTGAGGGGCTCAGGCTGCCGCAGCTGAATTCGTGGCGATCTCTAAAACAGACCTCGTTCTGCTGGGAAATACAAGTGCTGACGTCGCGGCGCTCATTCCTGAAGCTCTTTGGCGCCGTGTCGCTCGCGGCATTTGGTCTGGCGAGTTATGCCATCGCGATTGAGCCTCGGTTTCGACTGCGTGTCACTCACTACAAGCTCCTTCCGCCGCGCTGGCCGACCACTGCCAAGCCCCTGCGTATCGTCGTGGTCGCTGACATCCACGCCTGCGAGCCTTGGATGCCGGTTTCCAGGATCGACGAGATCGTCGGTGTTGCGAATAGCCTGCAGCCCGATATCATCCTTCTCCTTGGCGACTATGTGATGGGCGTGCTGCCGCACTATGCCACCGGGATCGTGCCCGACACTGTTTGGGGCAATTCACTTTCGAAACTTTCCGCGCCACTCGGCTGCCACGCCATTCTCGGCAACCACGACTGGTGGCACGGTGTCGATAGCGTCCGCGCAGCCCTCGTCGACAATGGCATTCCGGTCCTCGAGAACACCGCCACGCTTATCCGTCAGCAGGATGGCCCAGCATTCTGGCTCGCGGGTCTTGGCGACCAGTGGGCCATGCAGTTTTCTCGCGGCGTGTACAAGGGCGTCGACGATCTGCCTGGAACAATGGCCGCAATACCCCACGACGGCAATCCGATATTGCTCCTTGCGCATGAACCGGACATCTTCATTACTGTCCCTGACCGTATCAGCCTGACGTTATGCGGCCATACACATGGCGGACAGGTGCGCTTGCCATTCATCGGCCCCCCCATCATCAATTCAGCCTACGGACAGCGCTTCGCCTATGGGCATGTCGTCGAGAGTGGGCGGCACATGATCGTATCCGGGGGTTTGGGCGTATCGTGGCTGCCGGTGCGCTTCGGTGTGTCGCCGGAGATCATAGTCGTCGATATCGGCGCGAAAAACTCTCGTCCTGTCGGCGAATGACATCTGCTGTCCCAGACAGACCTGCCGTCCGCGGACCGTTCCGCGGTATTGATGGTCGTGTACATGCAGTCGGGGTTTCGCCGTGTTCCCATCGCCCCAAGACGAACGCGGCACAGTCCATCATCCTTTCTCCGGACGGGCGGAGTTCGGCGAATAGCTCTCGATTCCCACTAGAATGTCTTCAAGACGCCGAGCCAGGCGTTCGAAACACCTTTCCTCGACATTGTCGGGGAAGGAAAAACTGAATGCGGTCAGCGGCATCTTGCACCCATCCTTGTCGTTGGCGCCCGAGCAGAACGCATCTTGGAGAATGCAAATGGCCATGCTTGCACGAGACCTCCTTTCGGCCATCGGCGGGCATACTCCTATTGGATGAGGCGGCGCGAACCAGCGTTTTAGGACTACTCCAATTCCTGAAGGGGCCTGCGCCCGGCCGCGTGCTAGGACTGTTGCGCGCAATAGCGGATCAAAACCGTGACCCTGGACATAGTCGGCCAAGCCAGGCCGAACACATTCGTCTTTGAAAGCAGTGCTCTCATCAAAGCCACTGGCTTTCGGGAATGCGACGCGCGCTGGTGGTTCGGCCATCCAGACCGGGAGAAAAAGCCCGAACTCAACCTGGTGGGCGTGCAGGCGATCGGCATGGCGCTTCGCACCTTGATCGGCCGAATAGGTGTAGTTCCCGACACCATCACTGGTCACTACTTCCGTAGCTGCCATCAAGAGGCGCGTTGCCAACCTCGTCGATGCCATAGCTGGGTTCGACAAGTCGGGGCATTTCTTCTTCAACCCGCCGATCGAGCGCGGCTAGGACGACGGGCTCGTCACGGCGAGAGCCGTTTGCGAGATGCTCGACCGCAGCTTGGGCAAGACACTCGCGGACCTTTACCGAGATCTGCCGCTGACCTTCAGCACCCCGACAATGTCGCCCCACTGCCCAGAGGAGGTAAAATACGGCGTGGTCGCGATAGTTGCCGAGGAATTCACGCAGGACGGGATCGAGTTGGTCGGCCAGGCGCTGGTCAATCTCGTCACCGTGAATGGGGGCGTGTCGTTGCCCAGACGTCCCCTGCGCTCTGGTCAGGGCCTTGTTGAACAAGCCCGAAATTGTTGTCGACGTGGAAAGCCCTGTCTCGCCGGAACGACGTCGCGAGATGTTCGAGGCTGTCGATGCCGTGCTGCGCCGCAATCCAGAGGTCGGAGCCTACAACCAGACATTTTGAGAGGACTGGGGCATGCCGGAGCGGATCGTAAGTTTTGTCATGAGCGGGGGCGTCGGGTCACGGCTGTGGCCGCTCTCGCGCGAAGACAATCCCAAGCAATTCCACGACCTTTCGGGCGACGGCTCGATGCTTGCGAACACTGTCCGACGCCTCAAGGCGCGCTCGGACGGCGAGACGCCGATCTATCTGATAGCCTCCGAACGGCATGCCGACCGCGTCATCTCGGACATCGGTCCGCTCGGCCTGAACGGCGGCAGACCGATTTTCGAGCCCGTCGGCCGCAATACCGCCGCCGCGGTGGCCATAGCCACGTTGCAGACGATCTCCGAATATGACGGGGACGCGCTTGTGCTCGTGGTGCCCTCCGACCATCAGATATCGACCGAAGCGCAATTCTGGGAAACCGTCGAGGTGGGCATGCCTGCCGCCGATTCAGGCAGCATTGTCGTGTTCGGCATCAGGCCGACGCATCCCGAAACCGGGTACGGTTACATCGAGGTTGCGGCAACTGGTGACGGAGTGGCCACCGTTTCACACTTTGTCGAAAAGCCCAATGCCGAGACGGCCCGCAACTATGTGTCGTCGGGAAGGTTCTACTGGAACGCCGGCATCTTCCTGTTTCGTGCCGACACGATGCGGAAGGCATTTCTCGACTTCCGGCCGGACATCTGGGACACCGCGGAACGGGCCCATAAGACTGCACGGACCGACGTCTCGGGCATCTACCTGCCCCAGGGCCTCTACTCGGCTGTCCCGTCGACGTCGATTGACTACGCCGTCATGGAGCATGCACGTGGCATCGCCATGGTTACGGCTTCCTTCCGCTGGAACGACCTCGGATCGTGGCAATCGCTGCTCGAAGCCAGCCCGACGGACCGCGACGGCAATGTCGTAATGGGCGACGTTGTCGCCATGGATTGCGGCAACTCCTATCTCCGGAGCCAGGGCAGACTGCTGACAGTCGTCGGAATGAAAAATGTGGCGGTGGTGACGACACCGGACGCGGTTTTCATCGCTCCTGTCAGCCACAGCCAGAACGTCAAGAAAGTCGTCGAACAACTCGAGAAGAGCGGACGACTCGAGACGAAGTTCACGGCGTCGGAAGACCGGGTCATCGTCAGCGGGTCATGGCGCAAGCGGGTCGAGCACTGGCTCTTCAACGAAACCCTGCCGCTGTGGTCCACTGCAGGTGTCGACGATGCGTATGGTGGCTTCCACGAGGCGCTCGGTTTTGATGCAAGGCCGTTGGACAAACCCAAGCGCATGCGGACGATGGCTCGCCAGATTTACGCGTTCGCGGTGGCCAAAGAACGCGGCTGGGTTGGACCGGCCGACAAGCTCATCGACCACGGCATCGAGTTCATCGCCAAACACGGCCGCACCGAACGCGGTGGCTGGGTGCGCACCCTTAATGCCGATGGCAGCGTGGCTGACCCGACGGAGGACGCCTACGACCATTCCTGCGTGCTCCTGGCGCTTGCCCATGCTCACCGATGCGGCCATCAGGATGCCCTGCAGCTGGCACAAGAGACGTTCCATTTCATCGACACCCATCTCGAGGACGTCAGCCTGAACGGCTTCCTCGAGACCCCCGTCTGGAAGGGGGTGCGGTTCTCGAACCCGCACATGCACATGCTGGAATCCTTCCTGGCTTGGCATGACGTCACCGGCGAGCGTGCATATCTCCGACGGGCGGCACGCGTCGTCGATCTCTTCCGGTGCCATTTTTTCGACCAGGAGAGCTGGACGCTTGGGGAACACTTCGACGTCAATTGGCTACCGTTGCAGGGAGACGAGGGACAGTGGACCGAACCAGGGCACCACTTCGAATGGGCTTCGCTCCTCGTCGAGTTCGCGCGGGCAAGCGGGCAGAAAGACTTGGCAGCCTATGCCAGGAAGCTCTATTCGTCGGCGATCGCCAGCGGATTGAACCGGGCCACGGGCCTGGCTTATGCAGCTGTGTCGCGGCAGGGAATTCCCTTCGACCGGCTCTCCCGCAGCTGGCCGCAATGCGAAGCCGTCAAGGCGGCCGTCGCCCTGGACTGCATCGGCGGGCCTGATCTGAAACCTGAGATCGAAGCTCGTGTCGCCCGCCTCTTCAAATGGCATATCGATCCCGCACCGCTAGGCTTGTGGATCGACAGGATTGACGAGCGCGGAAGGTCACTGGCGACGGAGGTGCCCGCGAGCATTTTCTACCACCTCGTGACGGCCTTGATGCAGTATCTGGACAAGACCGGAGGGCAGATCGAACCTTTCCCGCTGCCAGCTTTAGATACGAGCAAAAGCGTTGCGATGCAGGGTTACGGCTGACCCAAGTGTCCGCCATAGCTCCGTGTTGGTCAAACGACCAATAACGAAACTAGTACAAGATCGGGAGGAATACCCATGAAAGTGACAATCCTGGGAAACTGTCCGCCCCATGCCTACAAGGGATTGATACAAGGCGCAGACCGAGAAGCTGCAATCAAGGCGGTTTTGGAAAGCGTTGGTGGCAAGGTATCCGGTATGATGTTTACTCGCGGCGCCTATGATATTGTCATCAATGCCGAGGTTCCGGACCAGGCCGATGGGATGGACCTAGCACTGGCGGTCCGGGCAAGCGGCTGGATAAACGACCTGGTTGTCCTCGAAGAACTCGACATGAATGCGGCGCTTGCAGCTGCCAAAAAGGCTGCCGGCGTTACAAGCCCGCCGGATGATTGGACTGGCTGTACATTGAAGGCAGAACGGTTCCGATTGAACGTGCCACTCTGCCAAGTCTCAAGTAAAGATACGCTGGGGTTTCGGAAAACCGAAGCAGGCGCGGCATTGGTTCTGCTTCAATACCGCGCCGACAGCGAACGCGACCGGCTCAGGGGGTCAGAAACGGAGGTCATGCCGAGTTAATTTTGGAATGTACACCCTACAGGGTGCGCTTGACGGATCGGCGAGGTCCGGTTTTGTAGAGTTTTCTTGTCGGAGCGTTTCTTTATCTAATCGGAGCGCGACAAGGCAATCGAGACCACATTGTCAGTATCTGTTTCAGGTAGATCGAACAGCATTGGCAAAAATTGGCCGCTCGGGCGGCGTTGTCATGATCACCGTCCGTAAGTGTGAGCTCGGACTTTACAACTTTCCAGGATACCTATGGTCCTGACGCAGCGGGTGGAGCTAGCCGTCACTTCCCTACACCCTGTGCGCCGCCACCAATCTCGCGTAGAAGGGCCTGGCCGAGCCCGGCCCTGCGACGCGAGAACTCCATGCGAATAGTGTTGCCTGTCCTGTTGCTCGGCGCCGCCCTCGCCAGCCTGTCGCCCGCCAAGGCCGCGGCCGGCGATTGCGGCGATGCCGCCGCGCTGGTGCAGCAGGCCTATCCCAAGGCCCGAAAGAGCGCCGACGGCACCTCGTTCACGCTTGAGCCTGATACCAGCATCGCCTCGACGCTCCCGGGGAGCGATGCGCCGTTCGGCCTGGTCTGCAAGATTTGGCCCGCTCATGTCGACCTGCTGTTGGTCGCAGTGCCGCTGATTGACAGCGCTAACGGCGACCACCTGCATGTCGGCGATATCGAGCTTCTGGTCGTCGATAGAAAGAGCCTGCGGGTGCGCCAGCGCCTGCTCCAGCCCGGTCTGATGACCGATGACATGATTGTCATCGAGAAGGTGGAATTCGACACCGGCCGCTATGCACTGGCCCCTGAGGTAACCGCCTTCGGCCTGCGCATCGAACTGGCACACCATTCGCTGACTGCTCCCTTCACTGAAACCGACCTGCGGCTCTACGCTCTCACCGGCGATACGCTACGCGTGGTGCTCGACGGGCTCGTGGTGGCCGGCTCTGGCGGCGATAGCGATGGTAGTTGCGCCGGATACTTTCATTCCAGCCAGGTCAGCCTGGCGATGAGCCCGGCGAGCCATCAGGGCTATCACGATATCACCGCGGTTGAGCGGACGAATAAAGACAATCCCTCCCCCGATCAGAATGGCGAATGCCAGTCCCATCCTGGCAATCCTGTGAAGCGTACCTACCGGATGCGCTATGACGGCAGCCGCTATGCGGTTCCCGCGGCACTCAAGGTGATGGGGTTGTGAGGCGGCCGCACACGTCCCTGCCTTGGTTCGTCAATGTCATCAATTCCAGTTGAACGGGTATCGACCGTTAATTCTCTCGTGGTAGGAGGCGCTCAAGGGGGCTCTTCTCAAAGGAGCTGATGATTTGTGGTGGTCAAGATTCAAAAGGGGTTTTGCCGGAACGTGGGACGACAGACTTGACGGGCTATTCTCCGCAAAGGTCGACTACGCCGGAAAATCCATTCTCGATGTTGGCTGCAATATGGGTGTGGTCGCCTATGAGATATCCAAGCTGAAACCCAGTTCGATCCATGGGATCGACATTGCCAAGCCGCATATCGAGACTGCAAAGATGTTGTTGAGCGGCTCCCCGGTGCATGCCCGGTTCGATCGCCTGAATCTCGGCAGCCGGCGCCTGGGCAATATCCTTCTACCGAAATACGATATCGTCCTGCTGCTGGCCGTCTATCAGCACATGCAGCGCAACATCGGCCCGGGCAAGGCGCGAAGGGTGCTTTCCAATATTGTGAGGCGCACCTCGAACGTTGTCGCCCGCGTTCCGCCTGGAACAGATGGCGAATTCATCGAAACGCTTTCTGACGAGGGGTTCCAGGTCAAGAGCACTCACACCTCGCCTCTTGGTAGTCATGTGCTCGTGCTTGAGAAACCTGCCTTCGGAAATCCGCAGCCATGATGGCACATTGCTTGTGGTAATCTGCCTCTTCAACATTCCATGTGCCAGCAGCGGGCGAAGACCCGCTGCCTGCCTGCAACTCGGCCCGGGCAACGCCGTTTCGCCGGCAGAAAGCATCTTGCGGATGGACCTCGCGACAATGCCGTTGATATTGAGGGCCGCGGCTGCGGTGTTCTCTGCCACTGCTTTGACAGACTGGATGCGCCCGTTGGCGTAGGTGACGAATACCAAGTTGGCCGTCACGGCGAGAGCACCGGCCGTCCCGCCTGCGGTCAGCGCGCCGCCGGTGTCGAAATTCAGCCGTGTGCGCTATCATTTCTTCGGCGCCCGCCCAGTGCTCATGGCTCAGGGCGCCGGGCGAGTGAACAGGGTTCGGAATAGCTCCTCAGCACGCCGCAGTCCTTCATCTGTCAGAACCACCGACTTCGTCTTGTTTGCCGGATTCGCGATCAGCCCCTTCTCGTGCAAGCGATCCAGAGCATTCCAATCCAACCCCTTCCAGGCGCGCCCCCCTTCATGCAGCGTCAGCCAAAGCAGGCCCAGAACGGCATCGTCGATCTTGTCGGTGTCGATCTCCATGCAAGCAGTTTAACACGCGAAAGCGCCGCTGCCACGATCCACACCGGATGGTTACTCCCCGCCACGAGCGTTCGCCTGAAAACAAGTGCCTCACTCAGGCGTCGCATCCGCGACGGCGTCATTGGGGGGCGACGAGCCGGGACGGAATCCGAGTTCATCATGATGCCTAAGCGGCCGTGGCAGCGTTGCCGCTGGCAATGAAATGCGAATTGGCGAAATCCTCGTCTTCGCTCAGGTTGCGCTTACCGCAGTCGAGCGGCGCACCATTCAGGTGCGCGTCATGCTGCCGGCAGCGCGCGTCACCCCGCCGCGGTGTCCCATTCCATAGCGCGACCGACGCGCGGAGACGTTTCGCCGGACACTGTCTTCTCCGACGCGCTCTCCGGCCGCAGAAGTCTCAACTTTGCCAGAGGTGAATTTTTTTAACCCTGAGCGGTATCGCGGAGCGCATTCCGGGCCACAACCGACGTTGCGACATCTACTTCCCTGATTCACCGCCCGTCCAGCGCCAGAATGCGAAATCCGCTGTGAGCGGTCGGGGCTTCGCAACAACCGCTCAAGGTTGTTCCGACATTGCAGGGCTGACGTGTTTTCATCGAGCCAAGACTGACTCTGGTACCGTGCCGGGAATGAGCTATAGTTCACATACTAAGACGGCCGGGCGCTTGCACAATGGCTGGACTGGGTGAACAGATTGCGCGTCAGCAGCGCACCATGGGACCGCTCCTGGTGGCGGCAGTGGTCATCGGCCTTGTCGGTCTGCCCGTCGCAGCCTGGCTCGACCTCCGAGACCTATCGGAACGGATGCTGCGCAGGCAAGCCAGCGAAATCAGCCGCATCATCGACGAAATGCGCGGATTCTACGGCAGCGACGTCGTGGGACGCGTGCTGCAAGCTAACGGCGTTGTGACCGCGACGCACAACTACCGGGACGTGCCAGGCGCGATCCCTATTCCAGCAACCCTCTCGATCGAACTCGGCAAGCGCATCAGCGCTCACGACGGCTCGGTCAAATATCGGTTCGTCTCGGATCTGCCTTTCAAAGGTCGCGCGCCCCACCAGCTCGATGCGTTCGAGCGGAATGCAATCTTGGCTTTGCGCGCCAACCCGAAGGAGCCGATCATCGAGGTCTCGGGTTCACTGTTTGACCGGCAGGTCCGCGCCGCGGCCCCTGTCATAATGGGACAAGTCTGCGTGACCTGCCATAACTCACACCCGGACAGCCCCAAGACGGACTGGAAGGTAGGGGATGTCCGAGGGATCCAGGAGATATCAGTCAATCAGCCTATCGCTGCGAACGTGCTAACCTTCAAGTATCTGCTCCTATATTTCGGTTTCGCGGCGGCGGCGGGCCTGACGTTCATTCTCCTGCAGCGTCGGCAGTCCGCGTTGATTCAGGGCATCAACAAGGAGCTTTCGGAGGCAAACGACTTCCTGGCCGCGATTTCATTGAAGATCGCCAAATACCTTTCGCCTCAAATCTACAAAAGCATCTTCAGCGGCCAGAAGGACGTCACCATCGCGACCGAGCGCAAGAAACTCACGATCTTTTTCTCCGACGTCAAGGATTTCACCGCGATCGTGGAACGGCTCCAGCCCGAGGACCTGACGCTTCTCCTCAACGAGTACTTCACCGAGATGTCGACGATCGCACTCAAACACGGCGGCACCGTCGATAAGTTCATCGGCGACGCGCTTCTTGTGTTCTTCGGAGACCCCGAGACGCAAGGCGTCGAGGAAGACGCGAGAGCCTGCTTGCGCATGGCTGTCGACATGCAGCGTCGGGTGGAGCAGTTGAACAGGGTGTGGCATGACCGCGGAGTTGAACGGCCCTTCCGAGCTCGCATGGGCATCAACACGGGCTATTGCAATGTTGGGAACTTCGGTTCCGATGATCGGATGGACTACACGATCATTGGAGCCGAGGCGAACTTGGCGGCCCGGCTGCAGTCGATTGCCGAGCCCGGCGGCATCTGCCTTAGCTATGAGACTTACGCGCTGGTGCGCGACCTTGTCCGGGCGCGTCCATTGGCACCGATAGCCATGAAGGGGATCAGCCGGGAGGTTGTCCCCTACGAAGTTGAGGGCCTCCTGGGTGAACTCGCCCAGCGCCCTCAGGTCATCAGCGAGCATGCGACTGGTCTCGACTTGTTCCTCGATGTTGAGGCAATCGACGAGAACGGGGTGGAGCGGGCGAAGAAACGACTTTCGGAGGCGCTCCTGGCCTTGACCATCCGGAGCAAGCCCGCCGCACTTTAGGTTCTTGAACGTGATCCAATCTGGACCGTGGCCAGCCAAGTAAAGTCCGGTTCAACACCGTTCAGGCGCGCCGGGTCCCGGCCAGGAGTTCGCGCATCATCCTCGTTGGTCATCAGCGCCGTCAGGGCCGAGGCGTCGGTGAACATCAGTCATTCTCGTACAGGCTGTCGCGAAACGCCTTGTCGGCGGGCCTGCCGTGATCAGGCTTGCCCCGGGCTCGCAGATCACGGCAGAACCTGACGCCGATCTCTACGAGGGACGGTCTAGCCTGTTCGCGCTCAAGCTCATGCTTGAGCGCGGCATGGACGGCCTCTGTCAGACCAGTCCTCTTAAGTGCGGCGAGCCGGCGGGCCAGTGCGTCGGTCTCGGGATTTTTGATGTGGAACGCCATCACTGCCTCGTATAGCCGTTCAAGTGTATCGGTATATGGCACACCGTGTGAAGGTCCGGGGAGCGTCGACCGGAAGGGGCACCAACGGAATCGGCCACGCCAACCGACCGAGTTGGTGGCTGCGCCTCGCTTGCCGCAGGCTGGATGGGGACGGTAACCCTGTTGTTTACAGACCCCGAGCATTTGTGATCGGTAAGCGGCGTTTCCGGATACCTTTCGGGAGTGGCCGCGATCTGTGAGATTGCCGATCCTGTATTGGGATTGGAGATCGGCTTGGGTCTGGACTTGACCGGGGCTCGACGAGTTGCTGGCTGAGATCGCCGGTCTGATCGATATCACGGTCGATGCCATGACAGGGCGAATCTCCTGCTGCTCCGCTGACTCGACGTTATATGAGGGGGCGCTAATTATCGGTCCTCGGGTCAAAAACCTTAGAAAGCCGACATGCTGAAACCATCGTGGAACAACGCTCGAGGAAGCCGACTTCTATCTCTTTTTCGCAGCTATGCTGATCGTATCACAACGCGGCGGGTCACACGCAAACTTGATTCGTACGGAGATTGGCTGAGAGCCCTCACCCTGACACTACTCCCGACGAGGAAGGCTCATCACTGCAATGCCTGCGATCGCGGTGTGGCGGCTTTTTACCGTTTCGGGCGATACACGCTTATTTGCCCGCTTTGTCATGCTCTGGATCGTGAGCGGTTTTTGATTTGTGCTCTAGACCGTAAGCTTCTCGGGCTTCCGGCGGGGCCGCTTAGAATTCTCCAGATTGCGCCGAGCGAGAAGGGGCTTTCAAAGAGACTATCTCAGGCGGGCAACCTCATTAAAGGCGATATCGAGCCCGGACGGTACGGCCCCGATACCGTGCAGGTTGACCTAATGAACATGAACGGCATCAGCGATCTCGATATTGTCGTCTTGTGTCATGTCATGGAGCACGTACCTGACGATCGGCATGCTTTTCGGCAAATTTGGTCATCCCTTAAGCCTCGAGGACAGGTCTGGATCCAAGTACCACTTATCTATCGTCAAACGCTCGAAGCCACGCCATCCATGTCACGGAGTGAGCGCGACGAGCGCTTCGGCGGATCAGACCACGTGCGAGCCTACGGACCCGATATCAAGGAGCGTATCGAGGACGTGGGTTTTACGGTCGCTCGAATACATTCAGACCGTATACCTGCCGCCGATCGCGAGCGTCTTGGGCTTCTCCCCGATACCCTCTTTATCGCCGAACGGCCCGAGCAACACAATTCGGATTGAGAGCGCGAAGTTCCCGACGCCATCCTTGGTGGCGATCATCGCTACTGTGGGCAAGCGCATCGCGGATCGCGTCACGCTGCACATTCCGACAGCCAATTTCCCTATTCGATCATCGATCCGAGAAGCTCTGATCGCGGCCAGCAGTTACTGTCACACCGTCACACCTGCGCTTTCACACCGGTCTGGAACTTCGCTTACCGGAGGCGATAGGTCGTGCATCCGAAGAACGCCGGTCAGGTCTGACGCGGTCCTTTGGTTTGCGCAACCAAGGTCTATGGGGATTGAGCAGCCTTGCCGCTGGCGATGAAATGCGGGTTGGCGAAATCATCGTCGTCACTCTGGTTGCGCTTGCCGTAGGCGAGCGGCTCACCATCCAGCGTGCGCGTCATGCCGCCGGCGGCGCGTAGCACCGCGTCACCCGCGGCGGTATCCCATTCCATGGTGCGGCCGAAGCGCGGATAGACGTCCGCCTCGGCGCCGGCAACGAGACAGAATTTCAGCGACGAGCCAACCGAGACGATCTCGGCGGCGCCAAGCGCGCGGATATAGGCGTCAGTTTCCGGCGTGTTGTGGGACCGGCTGGCAACGACGGTCAGCGGCACCATACCGGCCCTTGCTGAAATCGGCTGGCGATCGACGATTTCATAGTCCTCATTGATCTCGATCGTTTCCGCTTTGCCCGGCCGGCCGGAAAAGAAGCGGCCGGTGCAAGGCGCGAAGACAACGCCGATCTCAGGCACGCCATGGCGAACCAGCGCGATGTTGACAGTGAAATCGGTCCTGCGGTTGACGAACTCCTTGGTGCCGTCGAGAGGATCGATCAGGAAGAAGGCGTCGCCGAGATCCGGCGCCATGATGCCGGCCGAAGCTTCTTCCTCGGCCACGCACGGAATCTCGGGAAATGCGGCGCGCAGCCCGGCAAGGATGATCTTCTCGCTCTCGCGATCGGCCTCCGTCACTGGCGAACTGTCCGACTTTTGGTCGACCGCACAGCCGGAACGAAAGACGCGCATCACCTCGCGCCCTGCCGCCAAGGCAAGGTGCTCGAAGACGGCGAGCATCGCTTCGTCGTCAGATACCGCCGCCGCTGTCATATTGGTCTTCGGCAATGTCCCGCTCGTTCAGCCAGTGTTCCAGGGCGTCCACCATCTCCTCGGCCGATCTGCCGAGGGTCTTGAGATGGATTTCGGGCTTTTCCGGCACCTCATATGGTGAATCGACGCCGGTGAAATTTTTGATCTCGCCGTTCAACGCCCGCGCATAAAGGCCCTTCGGATCGCGCCTGGCGCATTCCTCGAAGGGTGTGTCAACAAACACCTCGACGAATTCGCCGTCGGCCATCAGTTCGCGCGCCATGCGCCGCTCGGCGCTGAACGGCGAAATGAACGACACGATGACGACCAGCCCGGCGTCGGCCATGAGGCGTGCCACTTCGGCGACGCGGCGGATGTTTTCGACACGATCGGCGTCGGTGAAACCGAGATCGCGGTTGAGGCCGTGACGGACGTTGTCGCCATCCAGAATGTAGGTATGGCGCCCGGTGGCGAACAGCTTCTTTTCCAACAGATTGGCGATGGTCGACTTGCCCGAGCCCGAAAGCCCGGTGAACCAGAACACGGCCGGCCGCTGGTTCTTCATATCGGCGCGGGCGCGCTTGCCGACATCGAGCGACTGCCAATGGATGTTTTCGGCGCGGCGCAGCGAATGCAGGATCATGCCGGCGCCGACCGTTGCATTGGTGATGCGGTCGATCAGGATGAAGGCGCCGGTGGTGCGGTTCTCGGCAAACCGATCGAAGGCGATCGGCGACCGCGTCGAGATATTGCAGATGCCGACTTCGTTCATTTCAAGCGACTTGGCCGCCTCATGGGCAAAGTCGTTGACGTTGACCCGGTATTTCAGGTCGGTGACGGTGGCGCTGGTCTGGTCGGTCTCGGTGCGCAGGATGTAGGAGCGGCCAGGCAGCAGCGCATGTTCGTCGAACCAGACGATGTTGGCGGCGAACTGGTCGGCGACCTGCGGCCGCGCCGCCGGCGACACCAGCATATTGCCGCGCGAGACTTCCACCTCGTCGTCGAGGACAAGAGTGATGGCCTGGCCGGCGATAGCCTGCTGAAGGTCGCCGCCATGCGAAACGATGCGCCTGACACGGGCGGACTTGCCGGATTTCGCGGCGACCACCTCGTCGCCCGGCGCAACCGATCCGGACGCTATGGTGCCGGCAAAGCCGCGGAAATCGAGATTGGGACGGTTCACATATTGGACAGGAAACCGGAACGGCAATTCGACCGCGGCCTCGTCAACCGACACCGTTTCGAGATGTTCGATCAGCGTCGGGCCGGAATACCAGTCCGTCCTGTCGGATCGGCCGGAAACGTTGTCGCCATAACGGGCCGACATCGGAATGGGCACGATCGTCTGGAAGCCGAGTTCACGTGAGAACTGCCCGTAATCCGCGACGATCCGTTCAAAGACCGCCTCGTCGAAGCCGACAAGATCGATCTTGTTGACGGCGAGCACGATGTGGCGGATGCCAAGCAGCGAGGCGATGATCGAATGCCGCCTTGTCTGGCGCAGTACCCCCTGGCGGGCATCGATCAGCACGATGGCGAGATCCGCGGTCGATGCACCCGTCGCCATGTTACGCGTGTATTGTTCGTGGCCGGGCGTGTCGGCGACGATGAACTTGCGCTTTGGCGTGGCGAAGAAGCGATAGGCGACGTCGATGGTAATGCCTTGCTCGCGCTCGGCCTCGAGGCCGTCGACCAGCAGCGCGAAGTCGACATCGTCGCCGGTCGTGCCGTGCTTGCGCGAATCGCGCTCGAGCGTGGCCAGCTGGTCCTCGAAAATCTGCTTGGTATCCGAAAGCAGGCGCCCGATCAGCGTCGACTTGCCGTCGTCGACCGAACCGCAGGTCAGGAAGCGCAGCAGCGACTTTCGTTCCTGCGCCGCCAGATAGTCGCGGACGCCATCGGTCGGGGCGAGGCTCTTGGCCATGATGTGGCGCATGCTCAGAAATACCCCTCGCGCTTCTTCTTTTCCATCGAGCCGGCTTCATCACGGTCGATCAGGCGACCTTGCCGCTCGGAAGTGCGCGCCGTGAGCATTTCGCCGACTATCGCCTCCAGAGTGTCGGCCTCCGAGTCGATCGCGCCGGTCAGCGGATAGCAGCCGAGCGTGCGGAACCGCACCATCCGGTTCTCCACTGTTTCGCCGGGCCGCAACTGCATGCGCTCATCATCCCTCAGGATCAGCATGCCATCGCGCTCGACGACCGGCCGCTCTTTGGCCAGATACAGCGGCACGATCGGGATGTCTTCCTGGAGAATGTACTGCCAGATGTCGAGCTCGGTCCAGTTCGACAATGGGAACACCCTGATCGATTCACCGGCAGCGATGCGGGTGTTGAAAATCTTCCACATCTCCGGCCGCTGGTTCTTCGGATCCCAGACATGCTGGGCATTGCGAAACGAGAAGATGCGCTCCTTGGCGCGCGACTTCTCCTCGTCGCGCCGCGCGCCGCCGAAGGCTGCGTCAAACCCGTATTTGTCGAGCGCCTGCCGCAGCGCCACCGTCTTCATCACATGCGTGTGGGTGTTGGAGCCGTGATCGAACGGATTGATGTTGTCGCGCACGCCGTCTTCATTGACATGGACCAGGAGGTCGAATCCGAGCTTTTGCTGCATCTGGTCGCGAAAGGCGATCATTTCGCGGAATTTCCAGGTCGTGTCGACATGGAGAAACGGAAAAGGCGGCTTGGCCGGATAGAAGGCTTTCATCGCCAGATGCATGAGCACGGACGAATCCTTGCCGACCGAATAGAGCATCACCGGCTTGGCGAAGGCCGCGGCCACCTCGCGAAAAATATGGATGGATTCGGCCTCAAGCCGCTGAAGGTGCGTAAGTGCGATGTTCATGGACTGCGAGCGTTCTTTCGTACCGATCCACGGAAGGGCCTGCATCGGAGGCGACCTTCAGCCGCCCGATTCAAACTGCACTTCCGGACAATCTATTCTCGTGCGGGCGTTCTAGCAGATCGTTCCGGTCCAGAACAATGCAAGACAGGCTTGCGGCCGAATGGTTCGGGAATGAATTTTCCATGCAGAGGGGTAAACTGGGAAATTTCTGCTCAGCGAGCGATTGCACTTGGTAGGGGCAGGAAAACGTTGCCTGAGGCTCGGAACCCGAGAGCCAGAAGCTGGCTCGCCTCACAGCGGTCCGCCACGTTCGGGCTATACCAGCCGTGGCGACGAGGTCGCTAGGACGAAGTTCCGATGGGAACAAGTAGCTTGTCACCGTTGTGGTCGATCTCGATCATCTCACTCTTGCGGCTAAAGCGTTCTGCAAATCCTTTGTGAAAGATAATGGCGTTCATATAAGCAAAGGTCATCGCCAGCGCCTCGGTTCGCAGCGGATAGTCGACTAACGAATGAATGAGAAGAAAAGAGACTGCGAGAAATGCCGCCTTCTGAAGGGGGTCGCGGCGAACCCTGGCCAATGCAGCCAAAAGCAGCACGAAATACCCCCCCATCAGCAGGGTAGCCGGAACTCCACCTTCGAAAGCTATTTCAAGATATTCATTATGGGCATGATTGACGTACTGCCTGAAAATCATGCCCTCCCTTTCGTATATTTGATAGGCGTTTTGAAAATTCCCAAATCCGATGCCCGTCGCCCAATTTTCCTTGATCCCCTCAACTGTCGTTCGGGCGAATTCTCCGCGCCCGAACGCTGGATCGATCACGTCCGCATCGATCTTCGTCCATGCGCCAATCGTGTAGACCGTAAGCGCTATGAAAATCAGCAGGATGGTAAGTCCACTCGCCCTGGAACGGGCTGAAAGAAAGACAACGGATAATACGGTTATCGCCAACCCAATCGAAACGCCGGCGCGTGAACCGGCGGCCAAAAGCAGCAGCAAAAGCGCGATCAAGCCAACCGATCCCGACAAAAGATGTCCGCGGAACAGGCCATAGTAGACGACAAACGGAATAGACACAAAAAGCAAGGCCGAAAAATGATTTACATTAGCAAATAGCCCCGCGTTAATGGTGAAAGGCAATAGACCTACTATAGCGATGTTGTCAGAAAGCGAATACTGAATTGACCCAGCCAAACCATTGCAGATAACACCTATGAAGAAAAAAGGTAGGAGGGCGCTGACCTGCTCCGCGCGCAAACGCAACACGCTCAAAAAAAATGCCGCTGATGCTAGCAGGAAGAACAGACACTCTAGCGTTCGGCCGACTCCCACACTGACGAAGCGAAACGGGACGGTTCCAATCAGCCGGGAATCTCCGAGCAAAAGTTCCGGACGAATCCCATCAAATATGGCTGCCGGGAGTGGCAGAATCTGGAGCACAATCAACGCCAATGCGAAGATGAGCAGCCATAGAACGGAATGCGGGATCCTTTGGCCGGAGGTCTGAGAAAAGACCGCAGCCGCCGATATGATGGCCACGACCTGGATAAGAGTATCGGTATAAAGGCCGCTCGCAGTACCGCCGCCAATGAGCAGCGATGTGAAAAGAACCGACCCAAGAAGATATTTATCCCATTCCGATGGCCGATTGCTCAAGACGGATTTCTCTCGATGCTCAATTTGTGCATAACCAACGTACCGACATAGCGAAATCGCCAACTCTCAGCAATGGCCGAAGTCTCAAGCCTCAACAATTGCATTCGACATGTGTCCGGACCGATTGAAAACTCCTCGCTAATGGTCTGCCGATTGAATGTACCCTCGGGAATCTTCAAGCGCGCCATTTCACCTGCCGGACATCTAACAGACCAAAACAGTTCTTTTGGAAGCTTGAGGTTTCTGGCAGACGCAATCAGAGAAAGCTTATAGGATCCGGGAGGCAGCTCAATATATTGCTGAAGAGCCGAATTCTTCACGGGCGTATTTAAGAATCGGACTATCGCGCCGCCTTCGCCCTCTACCGCGTTTTGAGATGTTGCAAACGTCACCTCCAGGCCCGACTGGTCGCGAATTTGCCAATCAAACGGCCTATCTCTAGATATCGGCTCGAAGGTGCTGTTGAAAACATATCCGCCTACCTTACGTTCCTGTTCAGACAGGGTGAAAAGAAACAGCCGATACGCTTGTTCATACTCCCTCTGGCGGATGTAACCATTTATCACACCGGATAGCTCACCTGGCTTCGGCGGTGCGATAGATTCTTTCAAATCGAGCAGCAGCCGGTTTGCGTAATCCAGGCCCTTGGGGTCATTGGCAAGAGCCGCGAAGAGGCTAGGCCGCCAGGGCGCCTCCGCTGTGACTGCTGTCAGCATGGCGTCATATCCGTCAGGATTCGAAAGAATCGCCTGTAGGCCATCGCCGATCGCCGGAAATTGGTCCGGCCACCGGCGCAACAATATGTCAATCTCGCCAACGGCCTGTGACAAATCACCTGTCTCGGTCGAGCGGGTAATAGACCTCTGGAGCGCATGGATTTCCGTTTTGGACAACTTACGAGCTTGGTTGAACAGCTCGTACGCCTCGTCTGTCTCGCCTTGTCGGTATTTGATCTCACCGACCAAGCTGTAGAGACGTGCGTCGGCGAGATTGAAGCTTAGCGCGTCCCTAGCCTTATGAAGCAACGCCTCGAGGTCCGGAGCGCCATTGGGATCGTTCAGGTCACCGGTAATTACGCTTATCAGAGCATCGGCGTTCAGAGGATCCAACGCAAGAGAAACCGCTGGTGTTTCCGTTTCAAGTAACCGACTTAGCCCGATCGACGAAGCCGCCAATACTAGAACGGATGCGACGAACCAAACGCCTGAACGCCGAAGTTTTTGCATACGCGGGCTGGTCTGCTCCATCATCCACTTTGCCCTCGATTTTCGCAGCATTCGCGCCATAGTCGTAATATTGATAATTCATATACTTATAGGCGTAGTTGTAGTCGAACTTGTTCACCGCAAATTTTGACATCGCGGCCCCAACAACATTAGCGCCAGCAGCGCGCATGCGCTTCAACGCGGCCTTCGCAGACTTGCGCGTCACCTGATTGGTCGAGATGACCATCAATGTGCCTTCAGCAAGCCGGCTGAGGATGGGCGCATCCGATAGGCCAACGATCGGCGGCGCATCGATGACGACAAGATCGAAGCGCTTGCCAAGATTGGTTATGATCAGAGCCATCTTCGGAGAGGAGAGCAGATCTGCGGGATTTGGAGGGATCGTTCCGGAAGTCAGAACGGTGACGTTGGGATACTTCGTCGTCCTGAAAATGCTGGCCAGATCCTCCTTGCGAACAGTGTTTGTCAGCAGATTGCTCAGGCCGATTGTGTTGTCGAGACCGAACAGGCGATGAAGATTCGGCTTCCGAAGGTCCCCATCGACAATGAGTACTCTTGCACCAAGTGCTGCAAAGTCCTGCCCGAGTTTGAACGACGTGGTCGATTTGCCCTCTGAGGGCTCAGAACTCGTAACCAGCAGTGATCGCGGTGCTCCTTCGGCACCCGAGAATTGCAACGACGTTCGAAGCGAGCGGTAAGCCTCCGAGAGCCCGGATTTCTGATCAGTGATGCTCGCTATAAGCTCGCGGTCGTCGACGAGCGGCAAGATGCCGAGCATCGGCAGCCCGAGCTCCTTTTCGATTTGCTCAGGATTGGTGAAAGTGTTGTTCAACAACTCTATGATGTAGATAATCGACGCGGTGATGACAAGAAAAAGAAACAGTGCGATAGTAAGGTTGATGCTGAGACGTGGAGAGTACGGGCGATCAGGAAGTGCTGCAAAATCGACAACGGCTGCGCTTTGGGTCTTCAATTCAGAACTAACACCAACCTCGTTTAGCTTGGCGATAAGACTATCATACTGTGACCGGTTCGAATCGACCTCGCGCTTGAGGATTGTGTATTTGATGTTCTTGTCGTTGAAGATAACCTGCTGCTTTTCCATCTCAGCAAGTTTGGACTTGAGATCGGCCTCCTTGTTCTGCGCCTCCTGATATTTCAGCCGCAGTGAATCCGTAATGGCAAGCACGCCGTTATTATAGAGCCGCTGCAACTCTTTGATCTGTGACTGAAGCTGCTGCATTTCGGGAAAGCCGGGCTTGAGAATGCCCAGCTTCTGCTGGTACTGGCCAGTCAAATCCGCCAGCTTCTCACTGAGATTTTGCAGCCCCTCACTTTCCAGGACGGGGGCCAGGCTCGATCCGCGGCCTTTGTCTATCTGGTCCACGACACGTCCGGCATCGAGCCGATCCTGGATCGCGGTCGCAAGCGCGGTGTTCAGCGCCTCGATATTCGACCCTATCAGCGATTTGTCGTCACCGGTTATCGTGATGCCGGCATCCTTGGCATACGCGACCAGTTCCTCTTCGGATTTCTGAAGCTTTTGCTTTACTTGCAAAACCTGTTCCTGGATGAATTGTCGTGCCAGATCCGAGGTCTCGCTAGTTTGGTCGAGGCGTTGATCAATAAAGCTCTGTGCAACCTGATTGGCTACATCACTTGCATATTTTGGATTCTGATCAACAAAGGTGATCGATAGAAGACTCGTGTTGGTGACCAGATTGACCGTGAGGTCGTCTAGAATGCGCTTTATCGCAATTTCCTCACGTTCTTCCGGTGTCTTCTGTTCGATAGACGGCGACTTGGCGATGCCGAAAGCACGATAGAAGATATTGGAGAGGGAGAAGTTCGGCGTAGGGAAAAGGAACTCTGGTTTTTCGCTCAGCCCCAATTGAAACACGACGCGCTGCGCCAATGCGCGGCTTTTGAGTTTTTCGCGCGCGGTGAGAAAGGCGCGCACGTCGGCGTTTTCAGACACCACCTCGATGTCCTGGAAGACCTTTGCAGAAGGCACCAACACCTCCAGTTGCGTTGTTGCCTGGTATTTTGGCGTCTGCATCATCGTAACGATGAGGCCTGCGACAAGGCCGGCTGCCACCATCATGACGAACAGCCATCTATACTGGATTACGTAGAAGAGCAGCTTGAGCGGATTGAAGCCCTGTTCCTGCTCCGAAAATTCGCGACCGTAAGGGCTGTAGTTTTGCCCACCGTCATAATAGAGGTCAGCGGACAGAGCCGGGGCATGTCCTGGACCTGCAATTTGGTGCTGCCTGTTGCGATCGAGCATGGTGCGAGGTGTTCCTAGATTTCGGCTACATTCTGACCGGCTGCCATCTATAATCCCGGGACCACGGCAATTCTGGCGGCGTTGGAGGCTATGCCGAGCGCGTCTTTGAGATTGTTCACCGCTATCTTCGACTTTGAGGCAAAGACGACGATCTTGTCACCACCATAGATCCGCGGGTTACGGGCCTTGCCGGCACGAATTGCCTCCACGTTGTAATTTGCGACCAAGGTATTCTGGCCGATATTGCGATAGACAAAGACCTTGCTTGCGTCTCCAACCGGGCTAAAATTTCCGGCCAGAGCGATCGCGTCTAGAAGCGAGGAATTGCTCGTTACCGGAAAGATACCGGCCCTATTGACTTCGCCGTCGACGGTTATGCGCTGCCCAATTGACTCTTTGACGAAAATTGTCACATCCGGGGACTGGAGGTAGTTGGTGCCGTAGGCCGTCTCGATCTCTTGCTCCAACTGACGAACAGTTTTCCCCGCGGCGGCAATAGTTCCAATAAGTGGAAGCGATATCTGGCCGCTGGAGTCGACTTGAACCGTTCTGCTCAAATTGTCGACCTGGAACACATTCACTTCGAGCACATCGTTCGGAGATAAAGGCTGCTCGCTGCCATTCTGGGTGTTTTGTGGGGGCGGCAGGTCCTTCACTACGCTCAGAGCGCCGCCGCCCGAAAGTTGCGTCGATGACGACGTCAATTGCAGCGCATCGACCGAACTCGACGAAGAAGACGATGTCGTCGATGAAGTACTCGTGCACGCCGACACCTCAGCTAATGCAAGCAAGACGAATATCATCCTCGTGTAGCCTTTTGCGAAACGAAAAATGGTCATTACGCGGTCCCGCTCTTGAACAGGCGGCCCAATCCTCCAAAACGGCCGGCGTTGCCGGCGTTTGGTTTTTTCGGACGTGCTTTTCCGACCGGCTCAATGGGCCGGTTCGCCAATATTTTGCCTGGACGCTTCAACACCATGTTGAGGGCCTCGTCTTCCCCACATCGCTTGGCTGCAGCAGCAACAGCCTGTGAAAGCCCCGGACGCCGGCGCGTAGCGCTATGAGTGTCCGATGCGATGATATCCACCCTGCCCTCGTCAATCAGCTTTTCCGAATAATAAAGCGCCGTGCGTCCAAAAGCACCAACAATCGAGTCCGCGGTAAGCTGGATGAGGCAGCCGACCGCATTCAACCTCTCGATAACGTCGTAATTCGTCTTGATCCAGGTCAAACGCTCCGGATGAGTAAGAATCGGGATGAAACCGGCGTTTATGAGGCGTAGCGCAAGATCCTCCATCCTTGGAGGTAGAACATGGTGCGGCGGTTCGAACAGAAAATAACGGGACTGGTTTAAAGTCGGCACACTGCCGGCCGCCAATCGGTCCGGAAGATCCGGCGCTATGTGAACATCGGCACCGACGTAAAGACCAAGTGGTATGTCGGCGCGACGTAGCGCCTGGCGTAACTCTTGAACCGCCAGGACAATATTAGATGTTCCGTTTTCGTATACGCCAGGCGTTACGTGAGGCGTGCAGACCATGTGGGTCGTTCCGTCGGCCACCGCCAGCCGAGCCATTTCCAGCGATTCGGCAAGACTGGGTGAGCCGTCGTCGAGGCCAGGCAAGATATGGGAATGTAGATCGATCATCGGCGTTTGTGACTGCAACGAAGCGACGTCATCACCCAAAAAAACAAATGCGTCACCCGCAAGCAACGCATTTGTCAAGCTCATCCAATGCTATGAATGCAGGACTCCAGCTACTAGCTGACAGAGTTGTCATCATGCGGGCCGAAGATCGGTGTCGCCCCGCCGATAACAGCGCCGCCCCAGAGAGTTGAAACAAGGCCAAGACTGACGCCTCGCGTATCTAGCACTATGCACATGCCGCCTCCCGCAGGGCGAGTTTGACCGTCGCATGAATTTCGAGCTTGCAATTCGCGCCTACCCGGGTCGAAGCCGAGGATTGCGGTCCTGTCAGAATGCAAACGCCGGGACGGATCGGCGCTCCAGCCATCATCCCGGCATATCCGCCACCCTCAGACATCCGCCGCTCGGCTCGAGCGACTCGACCAATGTGCCGACCTGCAGATCAAGGGAGTTCTGCACCGACAACAGCTACACAGCAAGAACGCCGCCCGCCTCCGCTGCCCAGGTCGCCTACCGCCAACTTAGTCGCTAACGCCGTGATCTTTATCCGCCGTTGCCGCCAGAACACCGGCCCCAAGAGCCATGCCACCGAATATAAAGAGCGGCGTGTTGTTGGAAGTACCCGTGGAGTTGCCTGCTTGGGCGGTGTGCTCGGAACCGAGAACGTTTACGCAAATCCTATTATCAACGCGGGAGATATCAAGAGTCGAATTGGCCGGGACGCTCAAATTGCAGCCGCCAACATTAACTGAAGCTGATCCCTTGGCACCGACCACGACGCGGCTGCCGAAATCCAGCGCGCCCCCTGCCTGCGCCGGGCCGTAGCCAGCCACCTGGGAGACCATCACGTTGCCATTGACGTGCCCGATTGAGCCAATCGGATTTGAGCCCTGATAGGCAGTTGCACAGGTGCACGATGCATCCTGCGCGAAAGACGACACCGGGGCGAAGCCGGCCAACACAACAACTCCGGCCAACGCACTTTTCACAAGTAGGTTCATCCGCATCAATCCTTCTGTCCCACGTTATCTGAGGCCCACCCAACCGCTAGGATACTCAAAAGCGCGTAACAGCTTTTTTCGCCAATTCCAACTCATTTCGCAAATGCGAGATAATTTTTGGTTTCGGTGTGGTGGATTGAACACACCATTAGAACTTTGAAATGTATGATCTTTGTTGCCGCCCGCAATAGCGCGGTTGCGAGCGAGTCAATCCGGCGTTCCTTCTGGCGTTGGCCGCGTCTAAGGGTCGTGCGCAGAGGTCCGCCGAAGCTATGAGGTTGGAGCCAAGATCTATAGGGCGAGCCTGCCAGGAGGGCTGCCTGCCGCGCGCTTAGATGTTTAGAAATCCCGGCATTTGCTGGAGCGGATTAAACTTGAAGCGTTCGGGCTGTGCGGTCCAAACCTTGCAGACGAACTCGTAGGGCGTGAGGCGCTTGAGGGTCTTCAGCCTGCGGCCAAATTGTAGGCCGCGACGAAGTCGGCAAGATGCCGACGCAGTTGGTCGTGATCGTCGTAATGAAAGCGCTTGCAGGTTGCGTCCTTGATGTCCGGTTCATTCTCTCGACCTGACCGTTGGTCCAGGGGTGCTTTGGCTTTGTGGTTCGATGTTCGATATCGTTCTTGGCACAGGCGTATTCGAAGGCATGAGCCCGGAATATCTCGCCATTTGCGATTGCCTCCTTGATCAGCGGAACGGCCGAACGCCAGCGCCTGGCGTGGTGAACTGGATGCCGTTGTCGGGGAGAGCGGTGTGGATCCTGTAGGGGACGGTCGCGATCAGGCGTAGCAGAAACTCTTTGGAACTTTGGAAATGGCTGTCGGAGCCTTCTCGTGCAGTTCGACGAAGGCGAACTTCGAGGTTCGGTCAATGGCGACGAACATGTGTAGCTTGCCCTGTTCGGTTCGAACCTCCGCGATATCAATGTGGAAGAGGGTAAGCGCCACGGCGCTCCCCTCGTGCGGCGCATGAGGTGAATGTGCGAAGAATCCCCCCGATCGCGAGAGACGGAGAGCCTACGTGGGAGCAGACGGCAAAACGGACGTCCATTTGGACGTCTCGACAGCTGGCTACGCAGACCGGCTCGAGGTTCTGGAATGTCCGATGGGACGGCGGGTTCGCTCGGATGCACCCCCCGACCCTGATCCAACCGAGGACCGCCGCATATGCGGCAAGACGACTCGATCTTGAATCAGCCATTTTATCGCCCATTGGTGCGCCATAATCCCCCAACCGAATCTTGTAGGAGAGAAAGAGATCATGCAAAACATCTCCCGCCGTCTATTTGCAAGGTGGGCGGCGTTAGCACCATGGAGTGTAAGTTGGAGCGCTGCTGTGTCGGAGGCTTCAGCCGCAGCCCAGCTGCCTGTCGATCAAGGGCCCGCCCGGATCGCAACCACTGAAAACATCAACCTAGTGCTTCAACAGGTGATGGATGCAGCCGATGCTGCAATCTCGGCCAGCGGTGTTGCAGATTTTGCCAGCAAGGCCGTCGCAGAAGACAGCAGCATTCCCTTCGCAAAACAGTTTCTGCGGCTGGCTGGATACGCGCGATCCGGCGATGGCGGCGGCGCGCTGTATAAAAAGGCCGACACTGAACCAGGACATCACGGCAAATTTCAAAGCGCCGATGGCGCATGGTGGGAACTAGCGGAGGAGATCATCACTCCGAACATGCTGGGCGGCGACTTGGCTTCCGTCATCGAAATCGGTCCGAACGGGTTTGTCCCCGCAGGTACCGTTCTCGTCGACAAGACGATCGCATATCCTAAGTTGACACCGTATGGCGGCGGAGCATTGCGTGGGCAGGGAATGGAGACGTCCAATGCTTTTTCACCCAGAGCAACAAGCTCCAAATCGACCATAGTATGGAACGGCATCGGGGGCGGAAGCCTGATGGAATTGGATGGGCAACTCGGGCTGCTGTTCGAACAACTGTCTTTCGTCGGCAAGCCTTCACTGAAAGCTACTAGTCGCGCCGGCATATGTCATCACTGGCTCCAGACGACCAAAGCGTTTGGGTCTGGCGAAAGTCTCTACGTCGAATGCTCGTTTCAGCACTTCGACACGGCAGTAAAGTTTGCAAACAGTCGGGGCGATGCCACTTGTGCTGGTATGCATTTCTTAAAATGCGTCGTTCAGAACGTCGACACCTTCATTCACGTCATGAATGATCAGGGTCTCAACTTCGTTCTGGATCATGTCTCTTGCAATTTTATTGATCGGGTCACCCTTTTTGAACGAGGCGGGAATGTCGATGTGAGAAACGGTAATCTCGCGGGCTGTGGGATTATCAACTGGTGCTTTGAACTGGCTGCAATCGGCAACAATCTTTATGTTAACAGCTTCCGCAATGTCCGAATCGAACAAGGCACCAAGCGACTGCTCAAAATGATCGGATCGGGGAGCGTGATTTTTGACGGCCTTACCGAAGCACAGCCAAATCAAAACGTCACGATGTTTGAACAGACAGGGGGAGTTCTCTCGGTCCGCAACGCACATCTGACCACTAACAGCGCCGCCAATCCAACCTTTATTGTCCGCAACCAGGACGGCGGTTCTCGCGGGATCCTCTTTTTAGAAAACGTTCACTTCGCGGAGAATACATTCGTACTAACACACTGGATCGGCCGACCAAGCACGAGCGCAAGCTCAATCGTGGTCATGAAGAATTGCACCCATGGAACCAATTTCCAGCCAATCCCCGATTTCTCAACCGATCTCGCGTATGGCAATCCCCGCACTTGTACCCAGACCACGACCGATTCGAGCAAGCCGCTGACATTCGGGGGTGAAGCACGGGGCCTTCAAACGGTTGTGCAATTACCTACCGACACTCTAGCCACGATCAACATTGTAATTGAAGGCGTAGATGGCGCCCGCAACGTTGTCTTCTCCGGGGTGCGCAGAGCAGCGTGCCTAAACAATAACTTTGGCTGCACTCTGATTAGTTTGCAGATGATTGGTTCTGACTATGATCCGCTTGCACTAGAGGCTCCTCCCCAAGTGTCAGTTTCGAGACACCTCAATGCCGTCGAGGTTACTGTCACCGGCTTGCGAGACACTTTGATAAATTGGACAGCTATCTTTGAAGGTCAGCCACGACCAATCTAGATGTGAGCGCACCTCCACGAGGGCTCGCATCATTGGCTTGGGCAAGCCACATACCCACCCCATGATTGCGAAGGCAACTGGCACAGGAACCCCTTCTCCGAAAACTCCTTTGCGAGATCGACGCCTGAAGACGTAAAACACTGAACGACCAGGGCTCTGCCCAACTTGAGACCGACTTTACCGTCGCAAGGCGTGCCGCTCCCGACAGGACGGCAGGTCACAACACTTTGCTCGTAACTTGTTCGAGCAGCCTCGGTTATTAAGCCCACTGGTCCCAAACGAGACTCAGACGAAACGCCACACAAAACCACATTGTACCCACCCACTCTGATGTCTCTTATGGAAACGATAGACAGTCTTCCGGTAAATGGAGCAGTCGGAACGTCCGCCTTCGGGACACGGGCGATCCGCTTGTTAATCTGAGAAACAGACAGTGCCCCAAAAGCCAACGCGAAGAGGAGCGCGATAATGAACACTGTGATCCAGGCTCTTGCAGTCAACGTGAACTCCTCCGAGCGGGATGCAGTTCAAGAGCTGAAATGCTCCATAGTCTAAGAGCCTGAATCAAAAAGAGTGTTTTGATATCAACTTCTTGCGAGCCTGCGGGTGAGCAGGCGAATGTGAGCGACGTATATCCAGGCTTCTGCGG
>NZ_JAMYRK010000058.1:0-40597 GCF_040321335.1 Mesorhizobium sp. M0437 | reverse complement strand
ATTTGGGGCCGCCGCCCCCCGGGGGGAATCACGCCGGGCCCCAACCGCCCGGGGGCACCGTCGCGGGGCCGCGCTGGCGCGCGGCTCTCCGTCGGCCGGCCGCTTTAGGGGCGGCCCACCGGGCTTCGGCCAGCGCCGCCAGCTCCGCAGCGTTGGCGCGCATCGCCTCGGCTTCCGTGCCGTAGAGGGCAATGCCGAGCTGGCGGATTTGCTGCTCCACCTGCAGGCTGGCGATGACGCGGTCATGGGCGGCGGTGCTCGCCCCGACCAGGGCAAGCTCGGCGCGCTGGGTCTCGATGGTCTGGCCCTGTCCGACGATCGTGGTGCGTGCGGATTGGATGGCGCTGAGCCGGCCATATTCGGCGGCCTTTTGCCTAATGCGCCGGATCTCGGCCTCGTCGGCCGGGACATTGTTGCGGGCGGCTTCCTCGCGGACCGCCTGCTCGAGCTGAAACGCCATGCGCAAACTGGCCGCCTCGGCCGCCGTCTTGCCGATCAGGCCAATGTCGAGCTGCTGGGCGGCGATCGTCTGGTCGAGCGAGCGCAGACGCTGCTTCTGGGCCTCGTCCAGCGTCTGCTGCGCTCTGGCGTAGGCAAGCGCGGCCGCCGTGTCGGCGCGATAGTCGCGAACACCCTTGCCCTCATTCGGGTCGAATGGCCTGGCGTCCTCGGTGGCCCGCGCCGCCCTGGCCTGTTCCTCCGGCGATCTGGCATAGAGCGAGCGGAACGCGGTCTCGCGGTCGCGCTGCAGCTGGACCAGTGCCGCCCGGTTGCCGGCAAGCCACTTCGTCAGATTGGCGCCTTCATCGCCCCGGCCGACGGTGACGCCCTGGAACGTCGCAATCGCGGCGCTCGAGCCGCGCAGATGAAGCTCGATCGCCGCCGCTTGGTTGGCGCTGTCCTGGAGCTGCTCGGCGAAGTCGTGCGCGACTTTGCTCAGGCCGGGATCGATCCGCAGCTCGCCGAGCCGCTTCTGGACGCCGGCGGCGTCAATCTGGCCGGCCTGCATCTCAGCCGCCAGTTGCCGGAACGCGACGACACCGGCCTGGCCGAGTTTCGCGAAATCCGCGCCGGCTGGGTCCGTTGGCGAGTTCGTCGTCGCGATCGACATCTGCCGGCGGATATTGTTGAGCGTGGCGGCGAGCGTGTTCTTCTCGTCTTCGGCCTGTTTGATGGCGTCGGCCTGTGCCACCGAAAGCGGCACTTTCGTCGCCTGGTCCTCATAGGCCTTGGCAGCCGCGGCGGCGAGCGGATAGGCGGCGGCGATCTCGTCGATGATCTTCTTGTGGGTTTTGAGAACGTCGTCCACCGACTGAATGTTTGTCCGCGTCAGCAGCGCATAGGCTATGGCCGCCGCGCCGGCGGCCACCAGGCCGGTCGTGACCAGGCCGACGCCAGGCACGAAACCAAGGAAGGAGGCAGCCGTCGAGGCGAGTGAGCTCCGGATCGCCGTGAGCGAACCGCCCAGACCCTTCGGCCCGCTCTCCAGCGCGTCGTAGACCTGGCCGGCCTGCGAGGCGAAGATCTGCATGGCAGGGACGCCGAGCGCAAACATGGTCACGACATCGTTGCCCTGCCGCGACAGATTGAGCAGTTGCGACGATGTGAGCCTGGCTGCACCGGCAACCGAGGTCAGGCTGGCGGCGGCGGCGGCGCCGCGCGCCCGCAGCACCGCGTCCTGGCCTGTCAGCACCTGAGTGACGCGGCTGGCGGCGGCAACAGCCTCGTCGTTGGCCGCCGCCTGGGCGTTGGCGGCGTTGGTCGCGGTGACGCCGATCGTCCGGACGGCGGCGCTCGTTTCCTCGGCCGCCGCCTTGGCGCCGGAAGCGTCGCCGCTGATGATAAGCGCGAGATTGAGGCTCACTCGCGCACCTCGTTCATGATTGCGCGGGCCTCGATCTCCATGTCGCGCAGATCGTCGAGCAGCCGCCAGGCCGGGTGACGCTTCTTCTCGCGCTTCGGCCGCGCCTCGAGCAGCACGGCGGCCGCCGCATAGTCGATGCCGATGTAGTGGAGGAAACCTGCCATGCCGCGCGCGACGACGCGCCACTGCGTCTCGCAGCCGAGAAACAGCGCCATGGATGGCATGTTCACGTCCCACACTTCAAACACGTCGTCGCTCTCTTCGTCATCCGCATCGGGCAGGTTTTCCGGCGGGACGCCCAACGCTTCGGCATCCTGCCGCGCCTGGTCGTCGGGCCGCACGGGGCGCGTCGGGTCGGTCAAGCCTTCCCGTGCCAGCGCCCAGGCGCGAGCGGCCTCTGTCAGTTTCCCTTTCGGGCCGCCGGGCTGGCGAGAGAGTTGGCGTAGGCGCCGTAGAGCGCGACCCGGTACCAGGTCTGCTGCAGCGCCTGGCGAAACGCCTCCTCGGAATAGGCGACCTCGTTGCCGTCCTCGTCGACCACGTCGCGCCAGCCGCGGCTGGCCTGGATCAGCAGATCGTGCTCACGCGTCTTGCGCTCTTCTTGTGTCGGCAGCGCCGCGATCTCATTGCCGAGCGTGATTGCCGCGTCCTCGTCGACCCCGGCGAACTGATGCGTGTAGCTCATGGTCTTCCACTTGCCGGGGTTGGCAGGGTCGGGAAGCTCGATCTTTATCGGCCACCAGTAGAGATATTCCTTGGCGAGAACGAATTTCATTGCGGGGGCACTTTCCTGAGGTTTTGAACGGCAGTTGAAGAGGCGTTGAAGCCGCCTTTATTTGACGGTTATCTTCAGCTCGGTGGAGCCGAGGCTGGTCAGCATCAGCGGCAGCGAATAGTTGCGGATGTTGTCGCTCTGGCCCTCTGCCGGCCGGCCGATCTGCACCTTGTCGCTGTCGATCGCCACCGTGTTGCCGCCCACGGTGCCGTGGGTAAGCGCCAGCGCGGCCTTGGTGTGGGCGCGGGCGATCGAGAACCAATCCTTGGTGGCAAGCGATGTCGCCTTGACGACGGCGGTACCAGTCACTGAACGGTCGGTGATCTCGATGCTCTCCTCGCCAATCAGGTGGCGCGGCACGACCTGCGAGCCGGTGTCGATGTTGAGGCTCTCGGCGATCGCGGTCCAGCCATGCAGCGCCATCACGGTGTTGGCCTTGGAGACCACGACGGGATCGATCCACATCGTCTTGGTGACGACGGGCAAGGCTTCGTCGGTGATGGTCCCGACCAGGCCTTTCATCGAGAATTGGAAGCGCGGGATGCGCTTGGGTGTGAAGCCGAGCGAGACGCTGCCGCGCATGCCGAGCAGCACATGCTTGACGCCGTCGGAGTTGTAATAGAGCCCGCTGCTCTCGAAGGCGTCGTGGATCAGATCATACTGGACGTCGACGCCGGCCGAGATCACCTGGGCAAAGCCGCAGGAGCGCAGCAGCGGGCCATAGGCCGGCGCCGTGCCGAGGGCGCCGGCGCCGGCGATCTCGACCGAGAAATTGAACTGGCCATAGTCGCCGGTCAGCAAGACGCCCTGGTGGCCGAGGAACGGCTGCATCAGATTGCGCGCCTCCTCGTCACCGGCGAGCGGCGTGAAGGCCGCGTCGGAGAGCTGGATGTAGTTGGCAGCACCGGTCGGTACCGCATCAACTCCATAGGTGGCATCCATCTTGATGAGGGCGGACAGCTTCTTCCAGCGACGGATCATCGTTTATTTCCCCTTCCTGGGCGCGCCGGTTTCGGCCGCCAATGGTTCGTCCGTGCCCGCCGGTACCGGCTCGGCCTCGCTGCCGGGCGGCGGCGCGGGCTCGGTGCCCTCGATCCGCTCCAGCGTTCCATCCTTGCGCCGGTTGTACGCGCCGCCGGCGATCGGCGTTTCGATCTTTGCCATGTCAGCTTTTCTCCACGAGGTAGTAGCCGGCGCCGAACAGCTCGCGCTGCCAGACGTGGCCGTTCTTGGCTTTGAGAAGGTTCGACGAGATGTGCTCGACAACGTCGGCATTGTTGACGCTGGTCGGCTCGAAACCGATCAAGGCGCCGCGTACCGCGTCCTTGAGGATTTCGATGTCGTCGGCAGCGGCCCCGCCGGTGCCATCGGAGACGTTGCGGGTGACGATGATGACAGCGACATCAGCCTCGGTGCGCTGCAGCACGTTGCCGGTCATGCGCTCGTTTTCACCGCTGTGCTCTTCCTCGACCAGGACGAAGGCCGCGGGCGTCGTCTTCGGTTCGCCACTGAGCGAGGCCCAGGCGGCGGCGCCTGCGATCAGCCGAAAGAGCGGCGGGTCGATATCGCGCAGGCGCTGCTGGAATTCTGCGGACAGCGTCATGGCCGGGCTCCGCCATCGGCTTCGGCGCGAAAGGCGTCCTCGGCTAGACGCAGGATCTCGGCCTGGTCCTGCTCGTCGACATAGAGATAGGGCCGCGCCGGGATGGTGATCGAGTGCGCGCCGATCGAGACGCGGACCGTTTCCTTGCGCTTGCGCGAGGCCTTGACGAAGCGGCGGCCGCGATTGGTCTTGCCGAAATGCAGATCCTGCTCGCGCGCCGGGATCTTCACCTCGCCGCCGAGCTGCTGGATAGCGGCATAGAGCAGGTTCGTTCCGACCGCCGCTTCGGTTTCCGTCGCCTCGCCGGTGATGGAGCTGTAGAGCCGGTTGGTGACGCGCAGCATGTGGCCATAGCCGCGCTGGCCGCGCCCGATGCGCTTGGCGGCCGTGCGCGGGCTGAGCCGCTGCCACTTGCCGGCCGGGCCGGTCTCGCGCTCGAAATGCCGCTGGGTCGAGGTGACCAGGTATGCGGCGATCGCCGACATGATCGTCCTGGGATGTTCGGCCAGGCGCTCGATGCGGTCGAGTGTCGCCAGCACGGCCTGGTCGACGAGGCGGATCTGGATGCCTTCGGTCGCCATCAGAAGCCCCGCAGCTTGTCGCGGGTGAACACGCGGTTCGGCGCACTGGTCTTGATGGCGCCGCCGCCGGCCTGTTCGGGCGTCTCGCCTTCCTCCTCGATCAGGACGAGACCCTTCGAGACATCCTTCAGCCAGGAGATCGCGTTGGCGAAGTTGCGCGAGACGATGCTCTCCTTGTCGGCCGCCTCGCCATGCAGATAGTAGCGCGCCAGATCCGCGGCGACCTTGACCAGGACCGGCGGTACAACGCTAAGCGGCAGAGTGAACTGCTTGCCGATGTAGCCGTCGATCACGCCGTCGGCGTCGGCAAGCGCGCGGCCGACCACGACGCCGTCGATCGTGCTCGGCGGCATGTTCGTCCGGTCCGTGAGCTGGATCAGCTCAGTGGCGCCGAAGCGGTCGACCAGATCCTGTTGGACGGCGTACATCAGGCACCCACCATGAAAAGCCAGATGAAGGCGGGCCACACTAGGAGCGCCCCGGCCCAGTCCAGGACCGTAAGCGTCAGCGGCACGAGCCAGATGGGCAGGAAGACATGCACGGTCAGATCAGCTCCACGACCAGGTTCGGTTCGGCGAAAAGGGCCTCCAGCTGCTCGGGGCCTTTGAACGCCTCCATGGCGTGCTCGACCGGCGCCTTGGAGTGGGCGATGCCGGCACGGCGGAACCCGTCGACCTTCGACCGGATGCGAACGCCCGTCGGCACATCTCCCTCAGCATTGGCTGCCTGCCAGGCGTCGATCGCGGCGGCCAGGCGCGGGAACTTGGAGCGGAACTCGTCCTCTGCCGTGCCGAGGCGCTTGTCCAAGTCCTCCAGCGTGAGCGACTCGGCGGAGCCGGCCGTATTGCCGGCTCCGCCCTGGTCGACGCTCTCCGGGGGTATGCTTGAAATGGTCCCCGTCGCTGCCCCCAGCGACGGGGCAGCCGGTGGCGCCGCTGCGGGCGCGGCACCGGCAGCAGGCGAAGCATTCACCGCGACATTCTGATCCGCGATTACTGGCTTCGTTGCTTCGGAAATGGTCCCCGCCGCCTGTGGCGACGGGGCACCCGACCCATGCTCGACAACCGCCGGGCCGGATGGTTCCACGGCAGCGTTTGTCGGCGCTGCCGTGGTTGGGCTGGCCGCCGAAGCGGTTACGCCCTCTGAATTGGTGGTCTCGGCCGCAGCGGCCGAGACCGGCGCCGCGTTCGCGGTCTGACGTAGATTGCGGGCTGTTAGGGCTTTCGCCATCGTTCAATCCTCTTTTCTGGGTCTTTGAAAAGGAGCCTTGGCGGCTGCTTTTCGAAAACCCGCCGGCCGACGCCGGCGGGGCGAATTCGGCAGTCGGGTGTCAGCCAGGCGGCCGCTGATACGGTTCGGACAGACGCCAGGGGTCGTAGTAGACGAGGCTGCGATCGACGCGGGCAGCGATCCACCATCTGCGCGCCGAGGCGACGATCGCGACCGCCAGGAGCGCCACGACGAGGAGTGCCAGGGCGCCGACCACGGTCTTCATCACGTAGGTGAACACAGCGGCCGTCAGCATGTCGGCGGAGGTGGCATTGGCGAGTGGCAACGGCGAGTTGAAGACGTCGACCGCCACGACGGCGGCGAGAGCGACTGCAGAAGCGAGGCATAGGAATAAGAGAGGTCGGAAAAGCTTCATCGGATTTCCTCTTTTGGTCTTGCGGAAGGAGCCGGGTGTCGGCTGCTTCCGAAAAACCCGCCGGCCGAAGCCGGCAGGGCGAATTCCGCAGCGTCCTATCCGGCGTTGGAATCGACCGGGACTTCCGTAATAGAAAAGGTGCTGCTTGCCGGGTGGGGCAGAAAGAACGACCGCTCCTCGCCAGGGTTGATTTCGACCGGTTCGCGGTCGTCCTGCTTGACGGTGGCGCGGAAGTTGCCGTTCACGTGGACTTTAACTGTCGTGGTCATAGGGGTTCCTCTTGGGTCTTGCGGAAGGAGCCGGGCTCGGCTGCTTCCGGAAAACCCGCCGGCTTTGATTGCCGGCGGGGCTTTGGAATTGCGGCCCGATCAGGCCAGCCACGGAACCATCAGCACCTCGGCTGTGCCTGCCCACTTGTTGGTTTCACCGCCGTTGACCAGCTGCGATGCCACGACCGCGCGGGCAGCGCCCTCGTTGGTCGGGCCGCAGACGAGCAGGTCGGGAACGTTGCCCAGCGGCCGGCCGTGGTCGCCCTTCATGCCGGTCAAGGCTACACGGCCCGTTTCATAGTGTGTCGGGTCGAGGGCCTGCTTGGAGCCCCACGACAGCTGCCAGAAGCCGAAGCCGACGTTGCAGCGGCCGTCCACGCCATACTCGAACTCCTTCTTGCGCCAGACGTTCTCGTCTTTCGGATCGTCCTTGGAGACGAACTCGAACTTCTCGCGCTCCTGGTAGATGATCGGCTTTAGAGCCCGCTTGGTGCAGAGCAGGAACCACGGCTCGCCCGCGCCACCGTCGGTGTTGGCAACCGACACCGGTTCGCCGGTCTCGTCGAGCACCTTGTGATCAGTGTCGAAGAAATACTGGCCGTCGTAGCAGGGCGTCGAGAAGCCGGCCTTGAGCAGAGCCCAGACCAGCATGTCCGGGTGAGCAGCGACCGACATGCCCATCTCGGTGAACAGAGGCGCGTAGATGCCGAGCGTGTCGTCCTTGATGTCGTTGCGGTCGACGCCGATCGTCAGCTCGTAGTCCTTGTTCTTGATGGAATAGTCGTGCTCCATCAGGTTCTGGACAAGACGATCACCGATCCACTCGCGGATGTTCGGGATCTTGCCAAGCCAGCCATACTTTTCCTCGCGCGTCGTCGAGGGGACGGTGGTGGCGACGCGAGGATACTGCGACGCCGCCTGGCCAAGGCCGCCCTGGAAAGAAGTCTTGAAGCCGACGCGGATGGCATCAAGGTTGGCGCTATTGATTTTCATGGAAGCTCCGTTGACGGTTAGCCGCGCTTAATCGCGGTCGATTTCGAAGACGCAGTTGGCGGCGGTTGCCGTAGCGTTGGTGCCACCGACCGTCAGCGAGAGTTCACCGCCGGCCGCGACATAGTTGGCGGCGGTCGGATCGCAGCTGTCCTTGTCGCCAGCCGCCGACGCGGCCTGGGCGATGGTGATGACACCGGTGGTGATGGCGACGCCGTCGATCTTGCCGGTCAGCGTCGCATCGCCGGTGGTCAGCACGCCCTCAGTGACGGAACGGATCTTCCTGACCACGCCAGGATAGGGCGACAGCGCCCGGTAGACATTCGCGCCGACAAGGGTCGCAACCCGAAGCGGAACGAACATCTTGCGGCCTTCCAGGTAGCCGGCGAGTACGTCCTCGCCCATCAGGACGTAGACGCCGACCGCGTCGATCGCCATGACGATGCCAGCCAGCGACCGCGTTCCGGAGCCCGAGGTCTTGGCCACCTTCTCGTCATCGACGATGAAGCAAGCCTTGCCGACTTCGGCCTCGGTGATCTCGTCGGCGGCCGCCGAGTTGGCCCAGCGGAAGATACCTTCCTCGACCTTGATCTTCAGGTCGCCGGCATTGCCGCCGGAGTTGTCGACGCGCTCGTTGGCGCGGCCGATCGCCTGCAGGCCGAGCGCGGTCGATCCCTTGACCGCGAAGCCGGCTGCGTTGCGGCAGACGAGAGCGCCGGCATAGATGAGCGCCGCCGCCATCGGCACCATCTTGACGAAACCGCGTTCGGCGCGCGGCGTGTTGCGATCTGCTGAGAGGGTCAACGGCCTGCCTCCTTATCGGCGGCCTCGGCCGCGAGGATCTTCTTGTAGGCGTCGGGCGCGAGGCCCATCGCGGTGCAAACGGCGAGCTGGGCCTCGTCGAGCGTATCGCCCGTCTTGGTTTCGCGCCGGGGGTTGTCGAGCTGCGGCTTCGTCAGCACCGGCTGGGTCTCGACGAACTTTTCAAACGCCGCCTTGTTCGACTTGAACAGGGCAATGCCCCACTCCTTCATGGCCGGTGTCAGCTTGCCGGCCGTGAGCGCTGCCGTGACAGCGTCCTCGGCCTTGTCGGCCGAAGTCTCGTCGCGAAGCTCCTTCAACTGGTCGCGCAGCTCGGTGAGCGCCGCGATCGGCACATACTTCTCCGGGTCAGGATTGTTGGCCTTCAGCGCCGACTGGACAGCGCCAACGATGTCGTCGGTGACAGCTTCAGGCTTGAGGCCCGCCGCCTTGGCCAGTTTGGCACGGTCGGCGACTGCTGCTGTCACTGCCGTGAGCACGGCGGTCGGCTGGGCGTCCTCGGTCAGGCCAGCGGCCCTTGCCAGTGCGGTGCTGGATGTCAGCAGCGCCTGGATCGCGGAAAGGACGGCGTCTTCTCCGGTGCCCTTGGGCAAGCCCAGGGCGGTCAGGATTTTATCCATTTCAGTTCCTTTTTCGGACAGGTTTGCAAAAACTGCACTCGCCGCTGCCGCTTCGAGATCGAGCGCCGGGGTGTTGGTCAGGGCCACGTTCAAGATGAGCAGGACGCGGCCGTCCGCCTTGCGGTGCGGGATGACGGGGGAGAGGTAGCGGTACTCCTCGGCCTTGATTGCGGCCGCTGCAGAGGGGGTCCATGCGACACGACCCCAAATGCCGTCGTCGCGAACCTGAAGCTCTTTGACCCAGCCGGCCGCCTTGGCGGTGCCGCCGACGCCGTCCTTCACGCCGAAGACCGACTGGTGATCGTAGTCGACCACCATGTCTGTGGTCGCGTGATACTGGCGGGTGCGGGCGACGATCGCTTCCTGATTGGCCCTGTTGCCACTGTCGAACTTGCGGCCGTCGCGTGCTTCGAACTTGCCGGATGGCACCAGGCGCATCCAGGCATCGGCTCCTTCAGGCGCGATGACGGCCACCGCGAGAGCGGCGACCGAGGCGGTCGACAGGAAGGAAGTGATAGCGGATTTCATTGCCGGACATTGGCCCGGCCGATGCTGTTAAATCATGCCCGCCATGGCGGGCGGTGGTCGGCTCTTGGGGGATCGAACTGACGGGACGTAGTGATGACAGGTCCGCCGCCGAAGTAAGGCACGGTAGCCGAGCCAGGGTCAACCGGCAAGGCTGCGTTACGACCATCTCGTTCAGAGGTCAGATAGCCCCTAAAATCGGTTTTGAACGGGTCTACAGCGGCAAACGGCCCTCCGCGCACCAGTGCCACGCCCCAAGGGTCTCCTGTGCGGCTGTGCGGCGATCCTGTGAGGACGATCAGGATGCAGGTGAGAGCCAGTCGGACGCCCCGGACTTTCGCGCCAGATCCCGCTCGACGACAGAGAGGTAGCCCGACTTGCCGGGATTGTATGCCCAGCCCGGATCGATGCCGTCAGGCACGGTCGAGACCTCGCCGGTCCGGTTGTTGACGAACTTGCGCATCGTGCCGGATACCGGCTCGAATTTCAGAACCTCGCCCTCACGCTGCAGCCGATCGATGTCGCGTTGGGAAAGGCTCTGCAGAGTGCAGTGGCAATTCCAGCCATTCGGACACGCATGGGTATTCCACCAAGGATGATCGACCGGCAGGACCGTGTTGTGCCAGAGCGCATGAAGCGGACGCGGATGCTCCTGGCCTTCCAGGTGCACGTAGCGGATGAATGGGCGCGTGGCCTTGTTGCGTTCGAAGGATGACCAGTGGCCGGCCGCATAGCTGACGCGCATGTTCACGTCAAAGATCGTGCCGAGGCGCCGGACGCTGCCGAGCTGCG
Organism: Mesorhizobium sp. M0437; assembly: GCF_040321335.1. Lineage (NCBI taxonomy): Bacteria > Pseudomonadati > Pseudomonadota > Alphaproteobacteria > Hyphomicrobiales > Phyllobacteriaceae > Mesorhizobium > Mesorhizobium sp. M0437. The sequence goes on along the minus strand of NZ_JAMYRK010000058.1, from coordinate 30,111 downwards.
ACCAGCGCGCTTCTCCCGTCTGCGGGTCGAAGGCCGGCTGCTGACCCCACCAACCCTTGTCCTGGAGCAGCGGCGTCAGCTCGGCCGCGAACTGGCGGAACGTCTTGCCTTCGGACAGCGCCTTCAGCAGGCCCTGGTAGATATCGTCCAGGATGTCGAAACCGGCCGACTTCGCCACCGTGAAGCTGCGGGCATGTGCTTCCTGCCAAGTGTCCAGCCAGGAGAACTCGGGATCAAGGAGCTGCCCGCGTGCGAACAGCGCCGCGATCGCCTCGCGCGGCGGGAGCGGCGTAAGATCGGCTTCCACGCCCTCAGCCTACACGGCCAGACCACCAGAGCGCCGCAACTATCCAGATGACCAGCATCACGGCACTGTAGGCCATGCCATGCCCGTTGCGGCGTAACGAATTGTGGAGGATGCCGGCGAGCGCGCCGAATGCGAAAAACAGGAAAAGGTACGTCATCGGAAATCTTCCTCTATCAAAGCTGATCGTCGACCGTACCCGCCAGGCGGGCAGCGAATGCCGACTGTGCGAGCAGTTCTGTGATCGCCGCCGCGTCGAGGTCGGCGAAGCGCTTTGCCAGCAAGGCCTTTACGTCTTCGACGGACGAGGCCGCGGCGATCTCGGCCTCGAGGCCGGCGACGAGCGGCGACACGAGCGGCTTCCAGTCCGCCAACATGTCATCGGCGGCCCGGTCGATCGCGTCACGTTTCACACCGTCAGCAGATAGGGCTGGCGGCCGTTCACCTGGCTTCAGTAGCTTCAGCGTGGGGTCGGCGGGCGGAACGCCTGGAGCCTGCGTTTTTGGCGCAACCAACAATTCCTCGCCGTCTTTCGGGTCAGGCAGGCCGATGCGGTCGCGCATCGTCGACATGCCGACCTTCAGGCCGAGCGGTACGAGCGAGACGACGTTTTCGACCAGCGCTTTGATGTCGACCTGTTCCGGCCGGCCGATGCAAATCTTCGGGTACTTCTTCTGCGGCCCGAAGTTGAGGTCGACCACTGGCCGGGTGAGGTCACGGTTCAGCGTCGCGGCGATCTGCCTAGCGTCGCCTTTCTCGATATCTTCGCGCACGCCGTCATGCGTCTTGCCAACGGCATAGCCGCCAGCGATCGCGTCTGTCGTGCCGGTCTGCCCGAGCACGACCTTGGAAACCTGTTGGTCGAGCCAGTCGGCGCGCTCCTTGTAAAGCGCGTGAGACCCCGAAATATCGGCCTTCACAAAATCGACGATCATCGACGCTGGCACGATGGCGGCATAGTCGACGCCGATATTGCTCACCGCATCAAGCAGGATCTGCTTGTCTTTCTCAGAGGCGCCGGCATCGTATTTGCCGAGGCGAAGCGGCTGGCCATAAGCCTCGCAGAAGATCGCCCAATCCTTGATGGTGAAGCTCTTGAACAGGAACGTCCACGCCACGGCGCGGGCGATGCCGCCCCGGATCGGCAGGCCGGACTTCACCTTGGCCGAGTGATAAATCCAGTGATAGGGCACGAGCGGCTCGTTCAGACCGCCATTGCGCAATAGCGGCGTCTCGCCGTCGACCTGGTCGAATACGAACCAGCGCGGATCGCGCCACGCCAGCCGCTTCGGCCGCCACTGACCTTCCGACGTATCCCAGATGATTTCGGTGCAGGAGAAGCCCTTGCCAACCGCGTCGAGGATATCGAACAGTTCGTCTTCGAAGCCGTCACGCTCGATGACCTCGCGCACCAAGTCGGCAGCCGCGACACTGACCGCATCGTCGCCGGCCGCCTCGACGGTGATGTCGAGGCCCGAGACCTGTCGCTTGCGGACGCCGAGCACGCCGGCATAGTGCGGGTCGCGCTCCTCCATGTCCTCGGCCAGCGCCAGATAGTTTTCTGGGTCGCCGTCGATGGAGGCGCGTAGGACTTGGGCCAGTCGGCCGGGCGTGAGGCCGGCGGCTGGATGGAGCGCATCGTGGCGGCGCACGCCGGTCGAGGTCGGCGCGGCCTGCTCGACCTTCAGCGAGGCCTTCTCGATCGGGCGGCCGTAGCGGTCCACGATCCCTTTGAAAACGTCGGCCATCAATAGATCCCCGGATTGCGGCGAGTGGACGCCATGCGAAAGCCACCGCCACCTTGGTCCGCGCGGTCGCGCCAGCTCCGGCCCTGGTCGGTGCCTACCCGTTCTTCGAACCGGCTCTTGGCGATCGGCGCCGGCACATAGTCGTATTCGTGCCACTGCATGCGGCTGGCGAAATAGGCGAGCACCAGGGCAACCGCGAAATCGCCGTGCCGCTTGGCGCCGGCCGTGCCAACCCGCTCCGGCGGAATTGACGGTATGCCCCTGATTATCTTGACCAAGCGAAGATCCACCGCATGCTCGGCGTCTCTGGTGAGCGAGATGTTCGCGTCTTCAAAGGCCGTTTTAAGCGGCGGAAAATTCTCGTTGTACCAACTCTGGCTGAGCGTGACCGACCAGACCAGGCCGCCGGGCGTCTCCTCGGTGTGCAAGCCGAAAATGCGGCCGAGATCCTCGGCGAGGTTCATGCCCACGCCAGTTGCGTCGACCGCTGCCCCGCATAGGCGCGGCGACGCCTTCAAGATTAGGGTGGCGATTTCCTTCTGTTCCTGGAAGGGCACGTTGCGCAACTCGACGGTGAGCGCCGCCTGGCGGCGCAGCACCTTGTCGATCGACAGCAGAGACATGATCGCCGGGTCGGCCTTTCGGGCCGGATCGTAGCCGAAGGCGTGCTGGCGTTTTTCGTCCAGGCCGTCGAGCACTTTCTTGATGGCGTCCAGATGCGGCGCCATCAGGTGGCGGCGCTCCAGCTCGGGCCGGTGCAGGAAGTCGAGCGGCAGATCGATGCGGATGACCGGCGCCTCTTCCGGCGTCAGGGTCATGCGCGCTTCGATAAGCGGGCTGGTCAGCCAAGCCCCGGAGCCCATGGATGGGACACAGAACAGCTCTTCGTCGGCGCCGTCACCATAGAAGTCGATGATGTCCTGGCGCCATTGCGCCTCGGCTGCCGGCGACCACTCGCGGCTGGTGACGAGGCAGATGCGCTCGTAAAGCCCTTCCAGCAGCGCCTGGTCGAAATCGATCTTGAGATGGCTGTACTTCGATCGGCCGCCGAGGATGTCCTGGACCTGGACGTTGAATTCGTTGTCAGCGCCGTTATGGGTCGAACAGACCACGACCTGGCCGCCCCACATCAGGTTGGCTAGTGCCGCCTTCAGCAGCTCCTTCAGGCTGTCGACGAAAGCCGCCTCGTCGATGATGACCAGGCCCTGTTTGCCGCGAAGGGTGCGTGGCGCCGAGGACAATGCCAGGATCTCGAAGCCGGAGGCGAACTGTATGCGGAACGCCTTGATCTGGCGGGTCTCTCCCGGATGGGCCGGGTCCGTGTCGTCGAACAGGAATTCTTCCTGCGCAAGTGCCGCCTGCGCAAAGGCGCGCGCCCACATGGCGCACGCGTCGATGAACTCGCGTGTCATCTCCTGCGAATAGGAGATGTACATGGCGTCCATGCCGCCGGCATCCTTGGCCCGGCCGGCGCGCAGCGCGGCATAGGAAGCCAGTGCCCAGGTCTCGCCAATACGGCGGCTCTTCTCGATGAACAGGACGCGGACGGCGGTGCTTTCGAGCAGCGAGACGGTACGGCTCTGATAGCCCAGCAGCACGCTGGGCAGACCGACGCTGTCGATGACATGGTCGAGGTTCGCCATGCTCTCGCGGCGGACCTTTTCCCATTCCTCCTTGGAGATCGGGCCGGTCATATCCCTACGGCCCTTTCGATTGCTGCCCGCTTGCACCGATACCAGGCAAGGCCGCAAAGCCGATCGAGCTTCACAGCCTGGAGCCGAGGGGGCGAACCAGGCGGATAAATCCAGAACCCATTATTCCCGAACAGCCGGCGATAGCGTCGATCAAGCTTGGATTTGCGACGCCGAAGATGAACGGAAATTCCGAGCCAGTGAGGCCCGCAAATCCACTCGCTGCAACCGGGTTTGCGCGTTCGTCGGCAGAAGGGAACCACGCAATGCAACCGGCGGACCTTCTCCGGTTCCTCCTTGGAGATTGGGCCGGTCATGTGCGGATCGCCTTCTCAAACGCCTTGGCGACTGCCTGGACGCACGCCTCAAGCCGGCGGATGTATTCGTCGACGCCGATCCAGGCCGACTGTCCTCGCTGCCTTTCGGCGGCCTGCATCTCCCGCCGCAAGGCATTGTTGAGGCACGCTGCCTCGTCGGTCGAAAGCTCGATCTGGACCCGCTTGGCGCTCAATGCAGCGCTCCATCAGTTCTGTCCGACCAGGCGAAGTTGAAGGTGTGCACCAGCAACTCGGCGTTCGCAGGATGGTTGTCTCCGGTCGTGCCGCCGATCGGGATGCCGTTGCCGTCGAAGATCACCGTCGTCGTGCCGCTGTCGCCCGGCGCGGTGGTGAGTGGCAACGCAATGGTCGCGACCTTCTGGCGCTCGTTCATGTCGCGCCGATCCCGTCATAGACCTCCTCAACCGTCGCCAGGGACGAGCGGAGCTGCCTAAGATAAGCGTCGGTCATTTCCTTGTCGGCCGGGGCGCAGGGATAGCCGACGACCGTAAGGCGCCGCTCGACATTGTCGATCTCGTGAGTGAGCAGGCCGCGCAGGCAGCCGAAGTCGTACGCCGAGAATGTGACTGTCACGGTCGGTTTGGTCATGATGCCCTCACGCCCAGGATCTGCGCCTTGATGTCTTCGGCTGTCTGAGCCGACATGCCCTTGGCCTTGGCCACGGTGTCGACGGCCTTCTCAACATCGGCCTTGAATTCCTTTGCCACCTTGGTCCGGCGATCGCTGGAAACGCTCTGCGCCTGGGTCGCCATCTTCAGCGCCGTGGCGAGCTGCATGGCGCCGATCGGCGCCAGCCCGCTTTCGCCGGCGTCGGTCAGCAGCTCGAACACCAGCGTCTTGATCGCCTCGGCTGCAATCAGTGTCAGATCGTCAGAGCTTTGCGCATCGAACCGCTTGGAGATGGTGGCAGCGATCTCGCGGGTGTCTTCCAGCCGGCGCGTCATCATCGCCAGCTTTATCGAATAGCGGTTGAACGCCGAGAATGAGGGGATGACGAATTCCAGCTCGCCTTTGTGCTCAGCCTGAAGGGCCTGCATCTTCAGGAAGAATTCCTCGTAGATCTCGCTCTGCGTACGAGCGCGGTCCTGCAGGGCGGTGGCCGCCCACGTGATGATCGGGCCGCACTCCTCGGGCAGGCGCTCGATCGCCGAAAGCTGACCACGGCCTTTGCGCGCCATGTCAGGCCTCCGGCGAGGGTCGGGCCACGCCTTCGATGATCGCGCGGCGTTCCACATGGTCGACGCCGGCGCGCGTGATGGCCGCGACCATGAAGGTGCCGACCTCAGTCACCTTCACCGCGCCCAACTCGTCGAGCTTGCGCAGTTGCGTGCGGACCCACTCTCGCGAGCGGTTGTGACCGAATGTGTCGAGCGTCTTCGTCAGCAGCGCCTCGTTGAGGCGACCGTCGGTCTGCTTGTTCAGTTCCCGCAGGATGACCAGCCGGGCATCGTAGGTCAGGTAGGCGTCGAAATCGGTCATTCGCTCTTCGATCCTGATAGCAAGAAGTTCTCCATGCGGTGGACGGTGCGGGCGATGCCATTGACCACCTCGGCCTGCTTGCCCGCATCGCCCTTGATCTCGGACACCGCGAGCCGCAGATCCATGAAAGCCGTCGCATCGGGCAGATGCTTCATTTCGCTTTCGATCGACTGGATGCGAGCGCCATGGCCGTCCAGCGTCTTCTCCAGCTCGGCATAGCGTTCGCCGGTCTCTTTCTTGTGCGTCGACAGATCGGTAGCCGTCTTCTTGGCGCCGGATGTCACCAAGGTGAACACCGTCGTTCCCAGCGATAGGATTGTGGAGATGGCGACTAGCCAAGGCATCAAGGGCGTAATGTCCATCAGGCTCGTCTCCGGCTCTGTCGTTCGATGAAGGTTTCGCAGTCGATGCACCTGGTGCAGTTCGGGACCGCGAGACGCCGGGCATCGGGGATACGCTCGCCGCAGTCGCAGAACGGCGAAACCTCGACGGCGGCGTATTGCTCCCGGATCGCCGCCTGGATGCGAGCGACGCCGGCGGCACACTCCTGCTCGACGCGCCGCTCGGCCAAGTCGATGGCTGCGTTGCCGGCCGTCATTTCGGCTCCCTCGCGGCCTTGCGCTCGTCATACCAGCCGGCGCAACCGTCGATCTGGTCGTTGGCATTGCCCAAGGCGATATCAGCCTTCTTGTTGGCAACGCCGAGCTTATCGCCGAGCTTCACGCCGCTCCGGTGATGGCGGCGGCATTCCGAAGGATAGTCGGGCATGCGCCGCGCTTCCGCGACCGCGCGATCGGCTTGCGTCAACGCCTCTACGACGACGCTGGCCTTAGCCTTGTCGGCATAGGCTTTGCCCAGGGCGGCCTTATCGGTTGTGCAGGCTGTCAAGCAGCTGCTGATCAACAAGGCCGTCAACGCGGGCTTGAAGCACGGCGAGTTCATCTTCTGCTTTCCTTTTTTCGGTGTCGGTAAGTGTGAGCGTGGTTTCCAGGTGGACGCGGGCCGTCCGTTCATCACTCGCCATCTTGCTGGCCTCGTCGGCCTTGCCTTCGCTCCAGGCGCGCAGCCGACGCTGTTCGACCAGCTCGGCATTGAGCGCGTCGAGCCTGGCACCGGCCACGAGTTCCGTCACGGCCTTGTCGACCGCCTGGCGCACGGCCGAGGCTTTGTCGAAGCGGAGCCAGATCCCGGCGCCGAGAAAGAACCACACCGGTAGCGTGATGCCGAACGCCAGCACCGGTAGCACCCATCTTTTCAAGAAGAGGCCAATAGCTGCGCCGGTCATTGCGCCAACCACCACCACAGCAGCGCCACGCCCACCAGGACGAACACCGTCGCGGTCCCCGATGCCGAGCCCACGAAGCTGGACCAGAAGATGCGCGGATCGATCATTGTACGTTCCCCTGGCTCAACGGCTCGGCCGGCTCGCCGCCGTCTGTCACTGACAAAGGTGTGGTGGACTGCCCGGACACGATAGCGCGGACGATCTGCCTCAGGTCCAAGTGGCCGATGCCCATGTAGGCTCCGCTCACCGCCAGGATCAGGCCAATCGCCGTCGCGGCAACGTAAGCCGCCTGGGCATAGACGATCGAGGCAAACACCGCCGCCCAGGCCAAGGCGCAATTGACGATGACCAGCCCCTTCGAGAAACGGCGGCTCTTCTGAACAAGCGGCATCAGAGCTTCGCCTTCACCTCGGCCCGGAAGCGGTCGCCGCATTCGCGCGCCGTATCGAAAGCGGGATCGAACGGCAGCTTGGCGATGTCCCATTTGCCGCGCTGCTGGATGCCGAGATTGGCTTGCACCTCGGCATGCGACAGCACTGTGTGTGGTCCTACAGGGATCGTGTAGCGCCGGCAAAGCTCAGCGACGACAGTCGAGGCGGCGTCCCACTGCGCCTTCGTGAGCGGCTGCGAGCCAGCGTTGAACGGCCGCTCGATCGCGCCGGCCATCGCGCACATCGAAACGCCGATCGAGCCGGTGTTGCAGTTCAGCGTGTGCGCGGCATAGCCGGCCTTGGCCTTGGGTAGCGAATTGAGGTCGATCGACGGGACGCCACGGATCAGCTTGCCGTCACCCTCGATCAGCAGGTGATAGTGCTGCCGGTCGAAATCCGTCGCCTTGTGGCTACCGGCCGTCCAGTGGAGGATGACGCGCTGGATGGTCGCATTGGGCAGCCAGCCGCTAGGGATGGTCATTGAGTGTCCGCCTGTGAAATCGGCCGGGAGAGCCCCGGCCATTTCGCAACACCATGCCTTCGGCGGCAGGCGGCAATCATGCCCGCCAAAGCGGGCGGTCTGTCAGTTGCTGGAAAAGAGGTCGGTCTGGCGCGGATCTCGGCTGCCCTTGACGGGCTTGTCCGGCATGCGCCGGAAGAGCTTGTCGACGCCGGTCTCGGTGATGCCGAGCCGTCCGGCGATCTCGCCGTTCGAGGCGCCGTTCGCGCGATACTGCCGTGCGCGAAGCTCGCGGGCAAGAGGCACGCGGATATACGATCCGGAGTAGCGGCGGGCAAGCTTCTGGGCGGCCGCAGCGCCCAGGCTCCTGACAAGGGCTGTGTCGTCGCCGGACGCCGGCACGTAGAGACGGCGTCCGCCATAGGTTTCCGCGAGGCGCACGAAGTCCGCCAGGCCTATCAGGCTGAGCAGCTCAGCGGATCGCAGTTCGTCGCTCACGCCACGTCCAGCCGCAGATTGCGCATGGTCGTGGTGAGCGTCTCGCGGTTCGGCCCGTGCCAGATCAGGCAGAGCGTGTAGAGGCCGTTGCGGCAGCGGTAGAGGGCCGAATGCTTGGTCAGCGCCCAGTCGCAGCCCTTGGCGGCCGCAAGGGCATTGCTGGCCAGCTCCGAGGCTGCAAAGGCCTCGATCTTAGCGAACTCGATCTTGACCCGACCTGTGTGACGACGACGCACGCTCATGCTGGCTCCCATTGAATGAGGACGCCTTGGAACAGACCGGCACCATGCTCGGCTTCCCAAAAGGCTCCCATGTTCCAGCGGGCCGATCCGGGCCTGCCGATGCGCTTCCAGCGCCAGTCGCCAACGTGCTCGATCGCGAAGCCGTCAGAAGCGGCGAAGGCCTCTATTTCGTCGCGGTGGAGCGATCGGCCGTCGATGACGATAGAGCCGATGAACTCGTCCAGGAGTGGCGTGGTCACGATGGCGATCGGCAGCACGCGGACACAGATGGGGTCAGGATCGACCAGCTTGACGCAGTTTCGGGTCCGCATGCCCTGGTAGAGCTGCACCGGTTCACCCGGCCGGGCATGCCGCTTGCGTTCGGCGCGCACTGTGTGGCGCTTGATGAGACCCGACACCTGAGGGCCGAACATCGCCTTGAAGCTGTAGGCGACCATCAACCAACCCTCGCCTTGTGGACGCCGCTGGCGATGGCATCAAGGATCATCGATCCTCTGTGCTCTTCGACGAGTTGGATTGCCGCATCGTATTCAGCCTGGGTTGCGCCATCGAAGCGCGTCACCAAGAGATCCGCCGATGCTAGGAATCTTGCAGCGTCAATTTCGATATTCTGCGGGGTCTCTGCCAGAACGACGCGGGCCATTTCGACAGCCAAAGTGGAGTGTTTCTCGGCCATCAGCGTACCTTCCTGATCATGTCGCCAAGCGCGTTCATCACAGCCGGCCAGTCGCGATCGGTCATCTGGTCGAGCGGCTTCGCTGTGTCCCAAACGAACTGACGGAAGCCCTTGGGGTCGACCGCCTTGGTGACCGAGAGTAGCTGCCACTGTGCGACTGCAATCTTTGCACCGGATAGACGCAGCCAATCGGCCATACTAACCGACTGATGCCAGTCGACGCCGGCCTCCCGCGTCATCCATGCCTTGAGCGCGTCGATCGCCTTGGCCGAGTCTTCGGCATCCAGGAGAAACCGGGTGTGCTCGATGCCGGTCTGCCGCTTTACGAAGATCAGCATGGCGGCGTCGCGCCGATCACGGATGATGCCGAGGTTCCAGGCGGCGATCCAGAGCGCCTGCAGCTTCTTGGCGAAAGGCCCTTGAAGGCCCTTTTCAGCCGGCTTGAAACCCTGCCGGCGTTGCTCTTCGACAATGCGCAGCTGCTCGCGCTCGTTCATCTCGCGCAGGCTGCGCTTGCCAGTGACACGCTGGTAGAGATCGCGCGCGGTGTCTTCGTCGAGACCGAGCTGCTTGTTGGCGACGTGGATGGCGGACAGAGTGCTCATGATGCCAATTCCTCCGCATCGTCCAGGACGGCGTCCACCAGGTCGCTTTCGGCAACCGCGTCGACGATCATCCAAGCGAGCGTCTCGCGAGTGAGGCCACGCCTCCTGGCGTGGGGCGCGAGGCGCTGCAAGAGGCCGACCGGCAGGTGAACGGTCCGGCAGGTGCTATCGCCGCGCTGGGACTTCGGCGTGTATCGGCGAACCGAGCATTCGAGCGCTGAGACAGTCGACGGAGATATGCCGATGCGCTCGGCGATGGCGTTGATCTCCATGCCCTGGGCGCGGAACGCCGCCACGGCAGCGGTGCGGCTCGGATAGCCAAGGGTCGGCTTGGCGCTGCTCATGGCTCGTCCCTCCGCTCGATTGGGACCGGGCCGCTTCCGTGTGCATTGAAACCGTCATCGACCGCGATTTTCTTGCGGGCGGCCGTGCGCCAGTTCGTCAGGGCGCCGGTTGTCCCGCTGGTCGAGCTGGCACGCAGGCCAGCCATTATGACCGAATGTTCACTGGCCGGGCGCGGGTTGAACCTTGCGCCTTCCTCGTTCGTGAAGAACTCGACCAGCTTGGCCTCTGCCATTTCGTGGCGGGCGCGCCATGCCGAATAGTCGGCGTGCCGGAATTCGCCGGTTTCGGCCTTGGCGACCGCCAGCTTCTCGTCGAGTAGCGCGACGAGGCGCTCAAGAGTTTCGATCCAGAGCGTCATTGCCATCACGCCTTCGCCAGGTCGATCGTGACCGCCCGCCAGTCGGCGTCGAGACGGTCGCGCTCGTAGCAGCGGACATAGATCTTCGAGCCGACCACGCGCATGGCGTCGCGGATGGCCGCCATGGCGCGTTGCCAGCGCTCGTCGCCGATATCGAGGCGCAGCAGCATGAAGATCGCGGCGCGGTTGATCTGGCCTTCCTTGTCGGTGTTGAAGGCGCGCGTCACGATGGCGCGGATCTCCGGCCGGCTGTCGGCTGACCATTCCGTCAGGCACTCGTCGATCAGGCTCTTGGCGATCTGCAGCTGGGCGCCGAAGTCGATCGTGTCGGCGACCTGCACCTTGACCATCTTCATGCCGTCGAAGGTCATGAAGGTCTTGTTGCCCTTCGCACCGCCCTTGCTCGCTCCGTATTCCTGGGCGAGCAGCGCCTCGAAGGCGCCGAGGTCGTTGAACGTATGTTCCTTGAAGCGGCCGATCTGCGCCGAAAGATCGGTGGCGTAGCCGAGGATGGTGCGGACCGTTTCGTCTTCGAGCATCTCGGACGGCTTGATCATTTCGACCGGCACGAGATTGCCCTTGGCGTCGGGCATATATTGCTTGTCGCCGACCAGGACTTTTCCGGTTGCGCGGGCTTCAGTTGCTGCTTGCATGATCATTCTCCTGTTGGGCGGTGGTAGGGGATAGGGCTCGGCATGAAGGCGAGCAGGTCGCGGACGTGAGCCAGCTGGTGTGCGACATGCTGCTGATGTTCGACGCCGGCCAAGCTGGCCCAAGCGCCCTGGTCGAGAGCTGAGATCAGGAGCCTGGTCTCCAGCGCGATCGCCCACAGGCCTTCGGTGGCCATCGCAAGGGCAAGCACCTCGGCCGTGGTGGCCCGGACACCGTTGCGCTCGGGGTCGGCGACAATGCGGCCGCACAGGTCGATCATGTCGAGCTTGGCGACGGCGGCCAGCAGCGCTTCACTTGCGGCCATTGGAGTGCCTTTCCAGAATGGTCCTCAGGCGCTTGGCCGAGCGCTCCAGCGCCTTGCGGGCCGGTATCTCGCCCGGTCCGAATTTCGCCTGCTCAAGCTGATCGACCGACGCGCCAACGTCCCGGCAGGCCCGCATGATGAGTTGGTCGCGTGTCGACCGTTTCGCAGGCTTGGACGCTTCGATCTCGGCATCGATCAACGGGATGATCAGGTCAGCGAGCCGCTGTGCGCGCGACTTGGCCTCCTTGGGCGGGACCGCCATCGTCATGCCGCACCTCCCGGCCGGCCGTCCGAAAACGGCCGCGGGATAACCGGAAACAGCCGTACATTCGACCCCGGCCGGCACGCCGCTTCGGCGATGCGGTCGGCCTCGGCCTCGCGCTCTGCCTGCGCCTGATCGTTCCAGACCTTGCAGCTCAACCGGTTCTCGATGTCGCGGGCCTTGCCACGAAGTTCCTTGATGCACTCGCAGAGGACACGGGCGTCTTCGGGATCGAGGATGCGGGGCTCGTGCTGGTAGTCGGAAATCAAATCGCGCAGTTCGGACAGTCCGTCCGAAAGCGCCAGGGACAGTCTCTCGCCCATGGTCATTTTCTCCTTTGGGGGCAGGTTTTGCAGGCGTGGAAAAGCTGGGCGCGGTGCCGCGAGGTGGCGCGAAACGGCTCCTTCTGTTCGGTCAGGCAGCGGTCGCGGCCGATCTCGCCGAGCACCGGACATTCGACGGTGGCGGCCATCAGGGCGCCGCGCACCATCTGCTCGACGCGAGCGACATCGCCCAGATACTTGCCGCTGATAATGGTCGAGACGGCGGAGCGGCTGTAGCCGATACGCTGGCCGGCGACGCCGAGGTCACTGGCGTCGGCAAGCCGGGCCAGCTCGTCCAGCCAGTCGGGCAGCGGCGAGCCGTGCGCATCGATCGCCTTTTCGACAAACGACTTGCCGTCCGGCCGGCTGTGCTTGACGGGCCCCCGGTTCATGGCTTCGCCTCGCTTGCGACGGGACGGCCGATGACCGTTTTGCTGTTCGGATCGAACACCATTTTTGTGGCGAGGATCTTCGGTGCCTGCAGGCCGAGATTGTGCACAAGCCGATAGCGCCCTGGGCTGCCGGCCACGACGCCAGCGGTTGACAGCGCGTAGAGATAGGCTTCCACGGTCCGCCGAGGCACGTCAGGGCAATCTTCTGCCACGTCGGCAAGGCTGAACACCTTGGCCATCTTGATCGCGCGCCAGACCTGCTCGATGGCTGTCTCGGGCGGGGTCTTGCCGTCCGGCGTCAGCCGCGGTGCTACGAGAGGCCGTTTGACCAGGCGATAGACGACGGTGGCCGGGAGATTGGCACCGCCGCCATGGCTGGCGGTCTTCTGCTCGACGACCTCAGCAATGCCCGCGAGCCGAAGCTTCCGAACGAACCTGCCGACCGCCTGCGTCTTGACGTTCGTCCGATCGCAGATCTGCCGCACCGTCCAGGGGCCGCCGAGATCGAGATCGCGGACGATCGACCAGTAGCCAGCCTCGCCGCGCGGCACTGCGATGCTGATCTGCACGATGTCGAGGATGGATCGCCCGCTCATGCGAACTTCCTCGGGGTGAATTTAGGGGCGCTGAAGATCGCGTTGGCGCCGCCAAACGCGGCGAGGTCGACTCTCTTGATGCCGAGGAGTTGGCCGGCTTCGACCACCTTGGTGAGGTTGACGGCGATGCGACGCGTGTTGCCCCTGGTCTTGTCGAGAATGGCGGCTGCCAGGTCGTCTGTGATCTCGATGCCGGGGCAGCGATTGGCAGCCAGCAGGCCAAAATCCTCGGCGTCGCAGGGCACGGCCGACAGCCACTCGAGCACGCGGTTATGCACCCGCTCGAACTCTTCCAGATGCTTTGGCAGCATCTCCTCGCCGATCATGACAACCGGGGCGCCGGACTTGTCCGAAAGCTCACGCAGCAGGTCGACAAAGCGCTTTTTGGCGATGAAATGCGCCTCGTCGATGATGAGCGGCCGGCGCGGGTCGGCCACCAGCAGCATAATGGCGTTGGTTTTCAGATCCTCGATCGAGCCGCGCGGGCGCGTTTCGCCCAGCTCGATCAGAATCTGCATGAGCAGCGAGCGCGCCGAGGTGAACTGGCCACATTCGACATAGGCCGCCCGATATTTGTTGGCGCCATAGATGCCGGATTTCGTCTTGCCCCAGCCGGATGGGCCGGAGAAGACGGCGAGACCGGGATCGTCGGGATTGCGATCGACCATCTTTGCGAGCAGGGTCGAAAAGGCGGCAACGTTCTTCAGCGGTGCCGGCCGGTTGACTTTGAGCATTTCTGTCATCATTTTCCTCGTTGTGCTGTGCCGCTTCGGCGGCTGTTCTTGCGGAGAGCCCGGTTTGCAGACCGGGCTTTTCCGTTACTCAGGACAGGTACGCTTCACCGAAATCCTCATGCATCGACTGATGGGCCTTGAACTCGGCCGACAGCTCGTAGCCGCCGAGCCAGACCGCGTCGGCCGCCGGCAGCGTGTTGGTGTCGAGTTGCTTGCGAAAGCCGACCGCGCGCCGATAGCGCTCCTTCGGGGTCTCCGGCAGCGCGACGACGTTCTCGTCTTTCGGCAGATGGGCCGTGCGCGCCGCCTCGATCTCGGCCTGCCGGCGCTTCATCATTGCATCGGTCTCGGCAAAGAGGCGTTGCTCGTCCTCGGCCTGCATTTCGTCGATCAGCCGGCGATGGGCGGCAGCGGCGGCAGTGTCGATCGGCTGGCTGGGATTGAGCCGCTCGCCGAGCGCCTCGATCGCCGCAGCGATCTGCGGTGTCGAATGCGCCTGGTCGCGCTTTGGCAGCGGTATGACGTTCGGCGCGTCGCGGCGAGCGACTTCCAAGGCGCGCTCGATCAGCGGCGCGCCCTTGGCAATCTTCTTCATGTCCGCCTTCAAGTCGCGGGTCAGTTCATTGACCAGCTCGCTGCGGATCTCCTTCGCGGCGCGCACCAAAGTTTCGGGGTGGATGCCGGAAAGCTCGGGGCAGATCGCGTCGCCGAGGAACTCGGCGCCGTCCTGGGCGAAGGCATAGGCGCGGCCGGCATCGTTCGGGTCCTGCCGCACGAACACGGCGGTGCCGGGCAAAATGGTCGGCGTCATGTAGTGATAGCCGTCGATGCGGATGCCGAGCTTGGTCACGATGCGCTGGCCATTCGAGCCGGCGACCGGCATCAGCAGCAGGTCCAGGGCGCGCTCGTCGACCTTGCGCGGTTGCTTTGTCGAGGCGAGCGCTGTGGCGAAGGGCGTGGCGTTCTTCAGGCCAGCATGCGGCCTGTGCTGATAGACGGTGGTTGCCCAATCATCGACGTGCTTCTGCAGCTGCGGGCCTGTGAGCGTGACGCCAAAGACTTCCGCGTCGCTCTCGCCTAGACGTTGCGCAAAGCTCTTGCGGCTTTCGATCGCCTTGCGGTCGGTGACCGAATGGCCGACAAAGCCCGGCAGCAGCGGCCCGACGTCGTGCTGAAACGTCTTGATGACGCGCTCGACATGACCCTTCTGCTCGGGCGAGTAGGCGTCCGACGTCTCGGCCTCGATGCCGAGCGAGACGAACAGCCTTTGCGTGTCCTGGGCGACGAAGTCGGAGCCGTTGTCGGTCTTGACGACATCGGGCACGCCCCACGCGATGATCGCCTTTCGGATGAGCAGTGCGACGGCCGAGGCGCGTGGCGTCCGCGACAGCAGCCAGATGCTACGGCGGGTGGCGATGTCGATGCACGCATAGACTGAATGCCGGCCGTCGGTGCACAGCGCGTCGACCGGCGAGGCGTCGATCTGCCAGAGTTGGTTCGGCTCGGTAATGTGGCGCAGCATGCCTACGCCGGCGGGCGCCATGTGCGAGCGATAGCGGTCGGGGTTGGTAAGCTTGATCAGCTCGACCTTACGGCTTTCCTTCAGGCCCTTCAGCGCGTGCTGGAAGGTGCGTACCGGCGGCATCGGAATGATGGTTTCAACGCCCCTTGAAACCGTTTTCAAAGTGTCGCCGAACTCCGACCGGCAGAGGGTACGGACATGGTGGCCGGACAGATGTGGCTGCTGCGCGATCAGGGCCAGCATGAAGGCGCTGACCGCACCGCCATTTGCTGTTTCGAGGATGCCGGTGCCCTTGCGCGCCTGGGCGGGATCATGCGCGAGCGCGTTGACCTTGCCGTCGCGCTTCTGCGACTGCCAGCGGGCAAGCGATCGCTTCGACAGGGTAGGCACGATCTCTCGCACCCATTCGTCGATGGTGAGCGAGCCGACATTGTATCGATCGGTGAAGACCTGGGCGCGGGTGGCATAGCCGAGCTGCATGCCGCGCGAAAATTTCTCGAAGGCGGCGACGATCGCCAGCCGGGCGTCACGCTCCTTTTGCGCGCGGGCGGTCAGGCTGGTGTCCGGCGCGGCACTCGCTGGCGTGACCGGCCGTTCGATGACGAGGTGCTTCTGCTGATAGGCGACCTGGGCAAGCACCGGTAACAGCGAGACGTGATATTCGGTCGCACCACCCCGACCGGCGCGCTGCCGGGCCTGTGTGGCTCGCTCGTCCCAGCCTTCGCGCTCAGCCATCAGCTGGACGCCGCGTTCGCTCCACGGCATATCCGGCAATGTCTCCGCGGCGATCTCGCGGGCGGTCAGGCAGTCTTTCATGCGGCCACCTCGGCACCCATGCGCCGCAGCATCCGGCGGACGAGGTAGCGGCCCTCAGCGGTCAGCTCCAGCCGGCCGGTCAAGCCGCCGCCACGGTATTTCAGGCGACCGCTCAGCAATCCGGCTTTGAGTGCGTCCTTCGTGACGGAGGGCGCGTGCGCTACGGCAAGGTAGAAGTCCGTCGGCTGGCAGAGATCATCCTTCCACCACAACCACACGAGGTTGTTGATGATGTCGGGGCGGAACTGTTCGAGAAGACCGAGGCGCGCTTCGATCATGACAGCACCGCCGGGAATTCGTCATGGGTGCGGCCGTCGAGCATGCGGCCGGCTGCTTTCTTGCCGACGCGCATTGCGCCAGGCCCTTCTGGCCAGCACTCAGGCTTGAACCAATGCTCTTTGCCGGTGTCCCGGTAAGGCCAATCGGCGCCGGATCCATCCGCCGGGCAAAACCAGCCGGCGTCCCCACTATCAAGCCATTCGCCGCCGATCCAGCTGCCCCACTGCTTGAAGAGGTAAGGAATGCCGTTCCGGACGCAAAAATCGCGGGCCGACCTGTGCCAATACGGACTATTCGGGCGGGCGCTTTTGCCGTCCGTGTCGCTCTCGCCACCCGATACCATCCAGTCGAGGAACTCCCAGCCGGTCCAGTCGACCGGGCCAAGGGCGGGCTCGTAGCTGACCCACGTTTTCCAGCCCATTTCCGAGAGCCGGCGCATGCTTTCGCGGCGTTCGTCGGCGTGAGCTTGGTCTTCAACCGAGACCCCGAGCCAGATGTTGGGCGAGGGAAACGCCATGCCGTCGAAACTCGGCCAGGGCGACGGCGGCATCGCATCAGCGAAGCGCTTCACTGTGTTTCGGAAGGGCTCCTGCTCGACACGGGCCAGATAGTCACGCATCCGACCGGGTCGCTTCGTCAGCACCTGGAAGGCGTGTTGCGGCGCCATCGACATGACGGCAAAAACCCTGTCAATCCATACGTCCGGCACAGCCTCATAGAACAGGTCGGCGTGCGCGCAGACGAAGATCATGCGCGGCTTGGTCCAATGCAGCGGCTGGGTCAGCCACTGTTCGTTGAACCGAACCTCGCCCGTCCACACCGGGCCATTTTTGGTGCCGACGGTGAGGCCTTCGCGGCTCGGATGATGCTTCAGCCGAGTGCCGGCGAGCTTCATCGCGTAGCAGAACTTGCAGCCGGGCGATTTGATCTGGCAGCCGGTGATCGGGTTCCAGGTCGCGTCCGTCCATTCGATGTTTGTGCCGTCAGCCATTGGATGCAGCCTCGCTTGCCTTCACACGGTCGTGCTCGCTGGTCAGCCAGTCGATCGCCGCGTGCATGGTCGAGAACTTGGCGCTGTTGGCTTCGCTGACGGAAATCCGGTGGATCGAATAGGCGACCCATCGTTCCGCGCGCTTGTTGCCGGCGAATTTGGCGATCGTGCCAAGGCGAACGCCGTCGATGACGATGCCTGTCATGCTCGTGCCTGGTGGTTGGCGCCCCCCCCGGGCCGGGGGGGGGGGCGGGGGGGCCGGGGGGGGGGGGGGGTTGGCCGCGGGGGGTTGTGGGGGGGGGGGGGGGGGGGGGGGGTGGGGGGGGGGCGGGGGGGTGGGGGGGGGGGGGGGGGGCCCCCCGCCGGGCCTGGGGGGGGGGCGCTGCTGGCCGGGGCGGCTTGGGAGATCGCCTCGGCGGATTGAAGGGTGCGGATGGCTTCCTGGGTGTAGCCGTGCAGCTGCTGGCGCATGTGCTGCTTGGTGTCAGCATCCTCGCAGCGCAGCATTTTGAACTGCCAGCGGACGAGCCAGTGCGCCTGCGAGGCCGGAAGCCTGAAATAGTGATCGGGGCAGAAGATGCCTGTCGCAGCGTTCGAGCATGCCGGCATGGCGCAGTGGCTCATGACCAAAGACCTCCGCCATGGACATGCTTCTGGACACGGCGCCGGAATGCCGCGCCGGCCGCGAGACGGGCACCCTGCTGGCGCGTGAAAAACACGTGCAGGCCGTACAGAAAGACGGCGTAGAGCAAGGCGCCGGCGAGGGCGATTGCGAGGAAGCTCATTGGCCGAGCCTCCAGGCGATGACAGCCGCCGAAATGCCGGCGCTGCCGAAGGTGGCGAAGGCGACAAAGCCGGCCACCGCCAGCAGCGACAAACAGTCTTGTGCAAGGTCGAGAAGATCGCGTTTCATGTGAAAGCCTTTCATCGTTTCGCTTTCCACTGTGCATCGAACGCCTGCCTATCGAGGGTCGCCCGCTGGATGGCCTCGTCGGCCATTTCCCGCATGATCAGCGCCTCGTATTTTTTGGGGACGACGATCATCCCGGCCTCTTCCAGAAGGGTGTTGAGCGCGCGTACGTCGCCGGTGACAGCGATCAGGGCGAGCAGGCGGAGCGCCGAAATCGAATGCTCCTTGGCCTGGCTGGCGTAGGCATCCAGCATCGGCTTGGAGACCTCGTCCTTCAGGTAGTCGGACATTGCCTGGGCAATATCGGCCCGGCTCTTGTCCGCTTCCGTCAGCGTCAGGCTGACGGCCTTCGACAGTCGTCCCGCCATCGACCAGGCCTGGACCTTTTCCGCATCGAAACGCTCGACCACTGGCGCCGGCTGGTAGTCGCGGAACAGATCCAGGGTCGAGTTGTTGCGGGGTGGCCTGGCCATCAGCTCTGCCGGCCTTTCATCCACCGTTGGATGGCGGCCTCGTGCAGCTCGAAGAACCGGTCTTGCTCGCTTGTCTTCATCTTCGAGAAGTCGGTTGCGAGCTTCTGCCAGCGCGGCTCGGTCGCCGGTTTGGGCGTCCGGTCGAGGATGGCGATAGCATCGGCTACCGAGCCAGCTTGTGGGGGCTCACTGGTCAGCAGCGCGGCAATATCGGCCTGACGCGTTGGCTGTTCGGCTGCTAGCGCCAGAAGCTCGGATTGGTTGTCGGCGATGCCGTGTAGGGCGATCTGGTCGCGGACGTCTGTGGCAATCGTTGCGATCTTCACGGCGTTGAAGATGCTGCGTTCTGACAGGCCGAACGCCTTCCGAGCGGCCTCCGAAAAACTAACTGCAAACTTTGCAGTAGTTTCTTCTAATGTAATCTTCTTCGGCCGCCCCCCACGATTTGCAACGTGCGCAGCCTCGTAGATCTCGCGCCAGCGGGCGATGTCGACGGCGCGATCAAGGGCGCTCAACTCCCGCCGCGCGAGGTTCTCGGTAATTTCGGCCAGCGCGATTTCAGCCTCGGACGCGAAGTCCTCGGGGCTCTTCACGACGGCTGCAATCGCGGGCGAAGCGAGAAGTTTCGCGGCGGCTAGGCGGTGATGGCCGAACACCAGCCGGTAGCGCTCGCCGGTGGCGATCACCTCGATCGGTGTCTTCTGGCCTTGGGTCCGAAACAGATCAGCCAGCGTTTCGACCCATGCAGGATCAAGCTTGCGCCGGCCGGCTGCGACATCGATCAGGCACACGTCAATGGCAGAAATGACGGCCGGTTTGGACAGATTGGCCATCAGAAGCGGCCTCCGATGTCAAAAGCAGCGCTGCGATTTGCTCTAGTCGGCCCAAAATCGGCGCTGATAATCTCGGCGTTCTGTGCTGGGTGGAGTTGCGTGATGTCGAACGGGTTTATTGACGGTCGCCGGATTTCCGGCATGCGTGCAAGGGCGCTCGGCATGGCTCAGGCAGCCTCGCCGGGGATCTCGAAGAACCAACTGTCATCCCAGGACAGGCCACGGCCGATCGCCGCCGCACGAATGCGCTGCATCTCGCGCAATGAAGGGCGCCTGATACCACTTTCCCAGCGTGAGACTTGGCTCTGTCGAACGCCCGCTAAGGCGGCCATTTCAACCTGAGTGATGGCAAATATGTTGCATCGAATGTGATGGAGTTGGTTCATGCTCGCATTTCATCCCAACAGGGATAAAAGTCAATCCCTATTGGGATTAGGTTTTAATTATCCCTTCTGGCATATTGAGGCGATGGATGTTCCGGTCGTTCTGAGGGCGCTATTGAAGGCTACCGGCTGGACGCAGGCCCGGTTGGCGGGACGTTTGGGCGTCAATCAAAATGACATTTCGCGATGGTTAAAGGGGCGGGAACCACGCGGGAACGCAATGGAAGCGATTCGAACGCTGGCCCTTGAGCACGGCGTCCTCGAAGATCCTACGCTTCGCGGATCCCCTCAGGATCCGAACGAACGTCGCCTACAGAGCGTGTTCGCGCGCGTAGCCGCAGCGCCACTACTGCTTCAGGATCGAGTTATCAGTTTCGCGGAATTTCAGCTTGAGCAGTTCGAACGTCAAAAGAAGTCGCGCGAGACCGCTACGTAAGCGCTTTGATGATCGATGGCCCATTCGCCGCCATAAGCGGCATGCATGGCCTCAGCGAGCGCTTCGGCACATCGCTGAATTCGGTCCAGCGGCGCCGCAGCCCCTACCTCGCTCCCTGCCATCGACGCCGCCGCCAGCAAGAGCCCCGATAGTGCTACCCGCCGATTGACGTTGATACTGCCCGCCGCTTCTTGCCCGTCCAATTTCCGTGACCCGCCCTAGTTATTATTTTAGAACCATACAGGAAGATATTCCTCGCCGAGGTACCCTTAGGGCGCCTCCGAGGTGTCCCAATACGAGACGCTTACAACCATCTGTATCTGCTTAACAGCTTCCCTCAACCTTTAGCGATCGGCTGTGGATAGTGGGGATCAATTGCACATTTTTCGATGTTTTTTGCACTATATCGAGTCGCCTGGGTTTCCGCCATAAAATCGGCGCCATGCCGCCGAAGCAAACAGACGAGTCGAGCCCGGAGCGCGAGCGCCACAATCTTCATATGACGCCGGAACTGAAGGCACGTCTGGCCGATGCGCGTAATAAGAGCGGCAACAGCATGAATGGCGAAATTCATTCCCGCCTGGAAGCGACATTCGACGACTCGGCTCAACGCATCGCTGCAGTGATCTTGCCGCTCCTTCAAAAGCTCGACGAGGACGATCAGGCAAAGTTTGCGGACTTGATTGCCGCTATGGCTAGATGACGCGTAGCCGAGGGCTCTCCCAGCGAGCGGGAAATTCGGGCGCGGGGGCTTTCGGAGTTCGGTCGCCTCGGCCTGAGCTGCGGCTTCGGGGCAACTCTCTGATCTCGTTACCGATTTCCGGCTGATGGACGTTGTTTTCAAAACTCCGAAGTCGTTTCGGAGTTTGTCGCCGGCGCTCCGCCCCTCAGATGAAGTTTGAACGCCTTGTTGTCCGGGCGTTTGCCCGATCTAAGTGGTGCCATCTGATCTTGCGCGCGGTCGGCCCGCCGGCCGTTTTGGTGCCAAGTGAAGTTGCGCGGCCGTTTTCTGGCCACCGGGCTTTCTGGCCCCGCCTGTTACCGCTGAACGCCTTGTTTTCCGGGCTTCTCGCGGCTGTTCCCGGCAATTATCACCTTTTCCCAGGATTAGGCGGCTGATGCCATCTGATCTTGCGCGTTACAACACCACCGCCATGGCCCTGCCGCGGCTTGCGGTCGAACTCGAGCGGCCCGCCTTCGGTGTTGACCGGCAGCTCGTTCCAAAGGATCGCCTTGTCCTTGAACATGAACGCCGTGTAGACGCCGCCGGCAACCGGAATGTCGTCGTCGACGACGGCCCTGAGCCCCATGTAATAGGGGATCAGCGGCCCGCCCTGCTCGGACGACGGCACATAGTCGATGAGGTCGGCGAGCTTCAGCGCCTTCATCTGTTTCGAATGCATCCAGATCGTCTTGAACTTGTCGGCGCGGTCGCCCATCAGGTAGGCGGCCTCGATGATGTCGGTGTCGACGATGGAAGCACCGGTGACGCGCACCAGGTCACTGCCGTCATTGGCGATGTTGTCGGCCAGCACGCCTTTCAGTATGCCCAGCAGCGTCAGCTTGTTGGCGCGCTGCCAGTAGTCGGTCTGGCGGCGCACGATAAGCTTCTGCGGATCGTCGCCGGCAAGGATCGAGGTCAGATCCGGGATGCCCCAGGCCTGCGCACGCACATTGCGGGCCGCGACTTCGCGGCGCGCACCGATCTTCTTCATCTCGATCGAGTCGGCCGGGTCGTCATTGACCGGCTCGGACGGATCGTTGCCGAGGTCCTTCCAGCCGGGCATGTCGACGGAACGTCCGCCCAGGCTGAGCTTCGAGGCGATCGACGGGTCGGAAAACAGGATCCCGGCCTGGTAAATCTCCAGCGACTGGACGTGCTCCTCGAACGAGTATTGCGCATAGACGGACGGAACGATCGCGTCCGCGATACGGGTATAGGCGTCTGCCATTTTTGTCTTCCTTCAGGTTTGGGTTAAAGAGGATTGTTGGGCATCCACAGGTCGGGATTTTCGCCGGCCTCGCGTGCCAGCCGCCGGGCGCGGGCGGGGTCGCTTTTGACGAGCGCCGAGATGCCAGTCAGGTTGCGCTCGCCGGCGGCATTGCGCTTGAAGGGATTGCCTCCGCTCAAGGCAGCATTGCCGTCGATCGTGTCTTCGCGGAACATCGCCTCGCCGATGGCGTGGAACGCCTTGGCGATCTGCGGGTCGGTCAAGGCGCCGTCCGGCAGAAGGATACCCTTCGCCTTGTAGGCATTGACCAGTCCGAGCTTTTTCATCGCCCGGTTGGCGACCTCGAGCTTCTGGCGAAAGCCATCGCTGCCGGTCGGTCCCCAATCCCTGACGAGGTCGTCATGCGTCGTCTCGACCGAGCGGGCAAGGGCGATCTGCTGTGCCTTGGCCTGCTCGGCCATGTAGCCGACGAAGCGGTCGTGATAGGCCTGTGCGACCTTCGGGGTAGCACCTGCCTCGACCGCCCAGGCCTTGGACGCATTGGCGAGCTCGTCCGAATAGGCGAAGTTTTCGGGGAGCCCGTCGGGGCGCCGGTACTCGACCTTCTCGGGTGAGGTCAGCGGACGCATCGCCTCGGGCAGCCGGGCATGGAACCTGTCCCAGTCTTCCGCGGCTGCATCGGCTGCCGGAACGCGCAGGCTCTCGCCCTGCTGCCGCTCCAGCTCCGCATAGGAGGCGAAGACCCGATCGAGGCTTTCAGGCTTGGTCCAGCCCTTGGTTTCAGCAAGCTTGCGGTTGCCTTCGGAAAGACCGTCAAACCAACTTTTGGCCGCAGGCGGGGCGGACCCGTTGTCCCCGTTGGCCGGTGGCCGTGCAAGGGTTGCCCGCCGGTGGCGCCGCCACCACGGACCCGGCGTCTGCCAGATCTGTCATGAGAAGATTCCTTTACTTAGGGTTCAATGAAAAGTGCCGGCTGGTTCAGCCGGGCTTAAAGCTTGCCAGTCCGGAGCTGCCGCGCGAAAAGAGGCAGCATGACCGGAGAGAACGAGGCCGCAGATTTCGCCTTCGACGGCTCGAACATGTTCGAGCCGCTCATGGCGGCCGATCCGTCGTTCCGTGGGCAATGGGACAGATTCCACGATGAATGGCGCGATGAGGCGGAAGAGCCGCTGTATCTTGCCTTGTCGGAGCTGGCTCTCCACCTGATTCACCATCTCGAAGCTGGAAAGACAGATCGCTTCAGCGACATTTTCGATGTCGTCGAGCGCTGGATCGTCGAAGGCAATCGCCACGTGCGGGAAGCCGCGATCGTCGGGCTGCTCGAAGATCTGCAGAACCCGAGCCTGCATCGCAGCACACACCCCGATCATTTCAAGCCATGGCTGCGGCCTCAGTCGGCTTTCTGGTGGGCGAAACTCTACGCATTCTGGTCCGACGGAACGCCACTGGTCTAAGCCGGCCGGCCTCAGGCATTGTCGCCCCAGTTCTCCCAGAGCAGCGTGATCGTGCCCGTAACGGCAATCGTGCCGTCGGCATCGATGTCGGTGCCGATGGCAAACGCCAGGTTGAGATAGAGGTCGACCGGCGTCACGGTGCCGTCGAGCGTCTGCGCGGCGGCGACATCGGCAACCGACGCGCTCGACAGGGCGGCACCGGCGCCATCCAGCGTGCGGCCGGTCGCCGCCAGCACATTGATCATCGTCAAGGCGAGCGCTGGGGTCGACGCTGCCGTCGAGCCGAGCGACCAGGTCAGCGCGGCATTGTCGTTGATGGTCGACGCGCGGGTAGTCAGCACCGCGAACTGCAGCCGGGCCGTACCGCCCCTGATGCGGATCTTGCCATCGATGAAATCGAACAGCTTCTGGCTGGCATAGGCCAGTGCATCGGTGACCGGCACCGGCATGGCATTGAAGGAGAAGACGGTGCGGTAGGCGCCGCCCTGTCCGGTCGTCCTGGCGGTGAGCCCCGCCTTGGGCGGGGCAAGGCCGGCTTCTCTGGCGGCGGCACGCGAAAGCGTCCGGGCAAGACCTCGGGTCATTTGATTTCTCCATTTTTGGGATTTTTCGGGGATTGAAAAAGGCAGCGATTGACCGCCGCACGCAAACTGCGGCAAATCCTCATGGACATTTGGGCCAGCCGTGTGTATTTATACACAACATGAAGGGCGCCGATGTCATCCACAGGCTGTTGGCGGATGGCTGGTACGAAGTGGCTCGAAAAGGAAGTCACGCCCAGTTCAAGCACAAATCCAAGCCGGGCCAGCTGACAGTTCCGCATCCCAAGCGCGACATCCCGATCGGCACTCTCAAGAGTATTGAAGAACAATCCGGCGTGAAGCTGAGGTAGAGAAATGCGGAACTATATCGGATTGATCCACAAGCAAGCGGACAGCGACTTCGGCGTCTCCTTTCCCGATTTTCCGGGCCTGGTGACAGCCGGCGTCAACCTGGATGATGCCCGTGCCATGGCCGGGGAAGCACTGGCCTTTCATGTCGAGGGGCTGGTCGAGGATGGCGAGGCCATTCCCGAACCGTCATCCCTGGAGGAAGTGATGTCGGACAAGGACAATCTGAGCGGTGTCGCCATCCTGGTTCCCTTGAAAGCTGAAGCTGCGAAGGTCGTGCGTGTCAATGTCACCATTCCGGAAGATGTCCTCGATCAGATTGACCGATATGCGGAGCGCCACGGCTACAGCCGATCCGGATTTCTGGCCGCTGCGGCGAAAAAGGTAATGCAGATCGAGGCAGCGTAGCGCTCTCGAAGGTCGACTGGAGATGAAGCTCTTTGGGTCTTGTTCGGTTACTTTCTTTGCGGATCAGGCTGTCAGACAAAAACAACCATGTCTTATTTCGTGAGGCACGGTGCCTATGTTCCGCCGCAAATGCGACCGCACTTGGCAAAATCGCCCCGTGTATTAGCTCATAGGTTTCAAGGGAGTACCAGACGATGACCATGTCCAGAGCCATTGCCGCCATGCTGGTGACCGCCGCATTGGCAGGCTGTGCGCAGACCGAAGCACAGCAGAGAACCAGCACTGGCGCGCTGCTCGGCGCCGGCGCCGGCGCGCTTGCCGGCCAGGCGATCGGCGGCAACACCAAGAGCACGGTCATCGGTGCCGGAGCCGGCGCCTTGCTGGGCGCCGTCGTCGGCAACGCCACCACGCCGCAGCCGCGCAGCGAACAGCTTTGCCGCTATCAGGATCGCACCAGCGGCCGCATCTACACCGCCCCCTGCGACGACCGCTATTACAACGGCGATTATTGAGTGGTTCTATGGGGAGAAAGCTCTGAAATGCCGGCTCCGCCCCTCACCTGCCCGCCGGTATCCTCTCCCCGTAGAACGGGGAGAGGGCGCAGCGTCAGTCTCGCGCATCCGTTTCCCTGACGATTTGGTCCTTCCGCTGATTAGCGGTCAGCGCTATCGTCGGCTATCCAAAGGGGGCGACGATGCGATTTTTGATGACCTCACTGCTGGTTGTTTGTTCGGTTTCCGCACACGCCAGACAGGCTGTCAGCGTCGAGCGGATCGGCGATTGTCTGATCTTGCCGGTAACGGCGGTCGACAATCACGTCAAAGCCACTTTCGAGGTGACACTGGACAAGGCCGGCAAGGTCTTATCGGTCGCCGTTGCATCCTATGAGCCACATTCGGAAGCGGCAGCGGAGGCGGCCCGGCAGCTTTCGAAATCGGTCCAGCGGTGTTGGCCGGCAGGCGTCAAAACGAGTCCAATGCGGATCACAGTGGATTTGAGCGAAACTTAGCTACTGCGCAATCTCAGAGAAGACCCGTTCAACCCACGAAATTTTCGTCCACGAACATCTCCGCAAATTTCTGCGGTGTGAGAGTTACATCATTGTCGCGGGCGATTTTGAGGTTCCTTGCCCACATATCCCGGATTGCTGCCGGCATTCCCTCAGGCATGTGCACAGACTGGGCTATTGCGTCATGCCATTGTCCATCGCCGCCATAGATAGATTGCAGTTTGGGGCCCATCTTTTTCAAGCCATCCTCCGACTCCTGAGAAAGTTCTCCGATGGCCCAGAGCACATAAAGCTCCAGTAGCCTAAGCAGCGGCTGTCCACCATAACGTGGGTCAGTCGACATATTACCTCTCATGCATCATAGGTGGCGTAATAAATGAGTCTTTCACAGATCGCGGAAAGGCTGGGCCGCAAATACCTATTTTTGGCGCTCATTTTCAGTCCGCCAACCGAGCAAATAGGTCGGCGAGGTCACGCGCTATCGTCTCAGCGGATTGCCGATCCATACCTATGAATGGGATGCGCACGATTGGCATGGCCGTATCTTCAGTGTCGAAGCCATAGCCTTCACCTCCTCCGTCCGATGCGAACAAGAGGATGCCTGGCGCATATTTTTCAACCTCATACTCTCGATTGAAGTCAGCCAATTCTTCGGCTTTAAAAAAATAACACAGTTATCGCGGATGAAACCTTCGCCTCCATTATGCTCTTTGAGGAAGTCGGTGTAATCCTTGGGAAGCGCAACTCCCAAGCGTGCGGCCAGTCCATCGACGACTGCGGACTCAGCCGGTGCGTCGAACTGTTCCTCGGTTAAACTATATCCCACTGCTATCCTCCCAGGTGTTCAGCAACTGATTCCACCACGGCGTACCCTGTTGTCGATGAACATCGCGAGGCAGTGCGAGCCGGGCAGAATCGAGCTCGCCGTCTCCGGTGCTGATTTCGGCAGGGGCAAGCGCATGACGTGCCTAGCTCGGGTTTTGCAGTCCATCAGCTAAATCTCTGACGTGCGAAGTCACCAGGATCGTTCAATCCTTTTCCGGCCCGTCGAATGAA
The DNA here is from genome assembly GCF_040321335.1 of Mesorhizobium sp. M0437. Classification (NCBI taxonomy): domain Bacteria; kingdom Pseudomonadati; phylum Pseudomonadota; class Alphaproteobacteria; order Hyphomicrobiales; family Phyllobacteriaceae; genus Mesorhizobium; species Mesorhizobium sp. M0437. The sequence goes on along the minus strand of NZ_JAMYRK010000058.1, from coordinate 2,956 downwards.
TGAATCCCGGCCGACTCATTGCCGAGGCGCTCAAACACGTCTAGCGCCCGCTCTGAAACAACAAGCGTGTGGTTCGAAGCCATGCCGAAGTCATCATGTCCTGGCTGCCCATGGATCTTCATCCAGACGAAGGTTGGAAGTTCTGTTTCTGGCTGCAGCCGATGAAACAACTCCGAAGCAGTAACCTCGACGTCGGCAAACGTCGCCCCTGAAACTCGCATCTTCAGCAGCTCCAGCTCGGCTTCTTTGGTGACAAGATAACAGGGAAAACTCCTTATCAGGACATCATCTATCCAAACGTCAATCTCGTAGTGAAGTTTGTGCACAATCGGCGGGTGAACGCGGTTATCGAGAACCGTATTTTTGCCAAAATCACCAGCAACAAATGGCTCTACATAATAATAATCCATTTTCACCTATATTTTCCGACAGGCGGCACGAAATGATGGCCATATTTCTTATCCATCATTGTAGAATGATCCAGAATCTGCTGCTCCGTTGGATACGGGTACTTTTCATAGAATTTGTCATTTTCGCCCCTAATGATAACAAGATGCAGAATATCATTTAAATCCTTAGGGATCCCGCGTAGATTTTCTATCGAATTGATCTTTTTCTTCGATAGGAAATTTAGAAGCCTCTTAAGTAATTGCTGCTCAGCCAGATGATGAATTACTACATCCTCGATGTTCACGTCGGGGTTCGCCTGAGCATACGCTTTCCTAAAGCCCCTACGCCTCCAGCCTCGCCGCCTTCTCCAGCGCAGCCAGTTGCGCCTCGTCCAGCGTCAAAAACCCCATAATATGCTGCACCACTTCGGCCCGCGCGTTGCTCAGCGCGCTGTGCAGCTCGAAGCCGTTCGGCGTCTTGGTCTTGGCCAGCCACTCGCCATAGGATGGGCGGCGGTAATAGCCGGTTGCGGCCGCCAGGTCGGCCAGCACCATTTCGCCGTCCTGGCCCGAGAACACCCTGAGATAGGCCTTGGCCAGGGCATCCCGCGCCTTGGCCGGGCCGCCGGCCTGGCTGGAATGGGCGAAGCGTTTGCCGCTCATGCGCCCTGCCCGCCCGAAGCATCTTGCACAGCCTGCGGCATCAGCCCGCCGAGCCCATCGAGCAGGCCGCTGTCGCGCGCCTGCACTGCCGCCGGCACGGCATCCCTGGCGACCTTGCCCGCGGCAGCCATCGCCGCCATGCCGGCCTGTTCTTGCTGTGCCTTGGCGCGGGCATCGCGGATGCCCGCCACCTCGTCCTGGCGGCGAAAAATGCGCTGCGGGCTGCGGCCGGCGCCCTGCACGATCTTCAGCGCCGCGTCGCCGTCGATATTATCCATCACGCCGGGATCGAACTGCGCCATCTGCATGGCTGTGGTGACCACCTGGATGGTGTCGCGGGCTTCGGCCGAGCGGCGCAGCACGTCGAGCGGACCGGTGAAGGTCGGCCGCAGCGCCTTGCCGGCGAGGCTCGCCGGCGGCAGGAAGCGGCTGTCTTCCTCGTAAAGTCCCTTGTCTTCCAGAATACCTAGCTCGCGGTCGAGATTAGAGGCAAAGCCGGCCTGGATGATCGAGCCGGACGGCCCGAGCAGCGCGCCCTTTTCCTCCTGCCGGATCAAGGCTTCGGTCGCCGTCATCTGCGGGTTCTGCACCAGCGTCTGGAACAGATTGACGAACATCATGTCGCGGATCTCCTCGGCCCGGCTGTCGGCATAATTGAACGCATAGGTCGGGTTCTGGCCGGTGGCGATCGGCGCGATCAGCGGCCGGCCGGCATCATCGATCAGCCCGGGATAGTTCTCGCCGGGATTGAGCACCGGCACATAGTCGAGCCTTGCCTTGGAGGCGGTCGCCGGATCGGTGATCTGCTGCAAGGCGCGCAGGCCGGAGCGCCGCACGGCGTTCTCCTCGCGCACCGTCGTCAGCGCCTCGATGGTCGGCGAGATGCCGTAGGGATCGCCCTCGTAGCGGCGCCAGTTGAAGCATGACACCGGGAACGAGCGAAAACCGCTTTCCCTGACGATCGCCTCCTCGTCCTCGATCACATGATAGGAAGCGAACGCGGTATCGAGATACTGGTAGGAGCCGCTCAGACTGTACATATTGCGCTCGTCGCGCGGCTGGATGCACTGGATCAGCGAGATCTTCGTCTCGCATTTGGCGGGGTCGTCGACCAGAATCTTGATCCGCGCCGGCAGTCTGTCGTAGCCGAGCAGTTGCGCCGCCTGTCTTGCCGTGCGCTCGTAGCGGCGGTGGAAAATATCGACCTGGCCCCAGCGGTTGCGTGAGAGATAGCCTTCGACCACTGGGATCGAGGCATAGCGGATCAGCGTGCCGCCAAAACCTTCCTCGGCATAGAGATACGCCGGGCCATAGCGCACGACATTGCGCAGGCAGGCCTGCGTTGCCGGCACGAAGTTCGAATTGGCGGAGTAGCGCAGCGAGAACAGGAAGTCGCGCAGCGCTTCCGCCCATTCCTTCTCCTCGTCGGTTTCTTGGTCGTTGATGGCCGCGGTCGACAGCCCATGCCATTTCTCCGACTGCGGGATGATCAGGCTTTCCAGCCCGGCGGCCAGCCGGTTGGCGGCCGAGTTGATGGTATTGGCGTAGACACGCGCACCGCGCCGCTCCTGCCGCTCGGCCTGCGAGTCCGTGCCCGCGTGGCGGCGGCCGCTCCACATGTCGGGAGCATCGGGATCGCAGAATTCGGACACCGCCTCCCAGACATGCTCGTATTGGCTGCGCTCGCTCTCCAGTTCAGCCTGTCGCGATAGAATATCGCGAGCACGGGAATCGCTCATGGTCAGCCTCGCTTGATGGATGAATGGGAAAAGAAAGATGGCGGGACGTCGAAACTGCCAATCTCCCCACTGTTTGGACCGGAGACATCGCGAACAGGTGTGCGAGGACATCGCGAACAGTGCTCCATGCTATCTCTCGACGAGGTTGAGGTCGATGGTTTGGAT
>NZ_JAMYRK010000057.1:0-40658 GCF_040321335.1 Mesorhizobium sp. M0437 | reverse complement strand
TCAATCCGCGTCCGTATCGGCGTCAAGGACGACGCCAAGCGCCCCGGCGGGATCAATATTTTCGGCAAGGGCTTTGGAAATTACGATCAGGACATCCTGCTCAGGATCAAAACTGGTTGATATCATGAAACCGGGTTCTGAAGATAACGCAGCGATTTCAACGATCTGGCATTCTGCTGTGCCACATCGTTCGTCTAATTGTCCTACATTTGGCTATTTTGGCTTGACGAAGGGCTGCCATTTCCCCTTTGATATCGGGCAAGATGATTTAAATCATCGTTTGTGATATCGATGGGAGGAATGCATGAAGGCAGCCGTTACGGCTCATCCGCACTATGTTGTCTCGGAAATCGACCCGAGGCTCTACGGATCCTTCATCGAGCATCTGGGGCGGGCAGTTTACACCGGCATCTATGAGCCCGGCCATCCGACAGCGGATGCCAGCGGCATGCGTCAGGACGTCATCGATCTCGTCAGGGAACTCAATGTTCCGATCGTCCGCTATCCCGGCGGCAATTTCGTCTCGGCCTACAATTGGGAAGACGGCATTGGCCCCAAGGAACAGCGCCCAGTGCGCCTCGACCTCGCCTGGCACACATCGGAAAGCAACGAAGTCGGCCTGCATGAATTTGCCGATTGGTGCACCTGCGCCAACACCGAGATGATGCTTGCCGTCAATCTCGGCTCGCGCGGCCTCGACGAAGCCCGCAACCTGCTGGAGTACGCCAACCATCCCGGCGGCAGCAAATGGAGCGACAGGCGCATCGCCAACGGCCGCAAGGAGCCGTTCGACGTCAAGCTCTGGTGCCTCGGCAATGAAATGGATGGCCCCTGGCAGATCGGCCACAAGACCGCGGACGAGTATGGCCGGCTGGCGCATGAGACGGCCAAGGCCATGCGCGCCTTCTCCAAGTCACTCGAGCTGGTGGTCTGCGGCTCTTCGAATGCCAAGATGCCGACCTACCCTGAATGGGAAGCGACGGTTCTCGACCATACCTACAACGAGGTCGACTACATCTCGCTGCACATGTATTTCGACAACGAAGCCAACGACGCTCCGAACTATCTCGCCATGAGCGAAAAGCTCGACGACTACATTGTCTCGGTCGCCGGCGTCATCGAGTATATCAAGGCCAAGAAGCGCTCCAACAAGCAGGTCTACATCTCGTTCGACGAATGGAACGTCTGGTACCATTCCAAGGAGCAGGACAGGAAGATACTCGGCGGCAGCAACGGCTGGCCGTTCGCCCCGCCGTTGCTCGAAGACATCTATAATTTCGAGGATGTGCTGCAGGTCGGCCTGATCCTCAACACCTTCATCCGCCGTTCCGATGTCGTCAAGATCGCCTGCCTGGCACAACTGGTCAATGTCATCGCGCCGATCATGACCGTTCCGAATGGCCCGGCATGGCGGCAGACGATTTTTTATCCCTATCTGTTTGCTTCTAACTATGGTCGCGGCAATGCGCTGGATCTCAAGGTGGAAAGCCCGACCTACAAATCCAGCGTTGCGGGCGACGTCGCTTATGTCGATGTTGCCGGCGTGCACGACAGGCAAACCGGCCACGTCACCTTCTTCGCGGTCAACCGCCATTCGAGCGAGGCAATCGAAACAGTGGTCGACCTCACCGGCTTCGGCGCGGCGGAGATCGTCGACCACCAGGTGATGGCACACGCCGATCTGAAAGCCGTCAATTCGGCCGAAAACCCTGGCAATGTCGGCCCCAGGAAGGGTGAGGGCGCCTCGCTCGCCGGCGGCAAGCTGAGCCTGTCACTGCCGGCCTATTCCTACCAGGTCATACGCCTGAGACTCTGAGTTCAGGCGGATCATCGAGAAAGCGCAAACGCTGAGGAGGAGCGTCGACGTGACGGCCGATATCGAGATCAGGAACGTGAGCAAGCAGTTCGGTGCCATGACGGTGCTGGATCATCTGTCGCTCTCCATAAGGGCACGCGAATTCATCGTGTTCCTGGGCCCGTCCGGCTGCGGAAAATCGACGCTTCTTCGAATGATTGCCGGGCTCGAAGCTGTCGATAGCGGCGAGATTGCCATCAACAACGAGCGCATCGATCATCTGCCACCGGGCAAGCGCGGCATTGCCATGGTGTTCCAGTCCTATGCGCTTTATCCGCATATGACGGTGCGCGACAACATGGCCTTCGGGCTTGCGAATATCGGCGTACCAGGCAAGGTCATCGAGGCGCGCATCAACGAAGCCGCCCGCATCCTCGAAATGCCGCATCTGCTCGATCGCAAGCCGGGCCAGCTCTCCGGCGGCCAGCGCCAGCGCGTCGCCATCGGCCGTGCGATCGTCAAGGAGCCGAAGGCCTTTCTGTTCGACGAGCCGCTTTCCAATCTCGATGCGGCGTTGCGCACCCGCACCCGCATCGAGCTTGCCCAGCTTCACCAGCGGCTGCAATCGACGATGATCTTCGTCACTCATGACCAGGTCGAGGCCATGACGCTGGCCGACCGCATCGTCGTCATGAACAATCGCAAGATCGACCAGATCGGTACGCCGATGGAGATCTACGAACGCCCGGCGACCAAATTCGTCGCGGGTTTCGTCGGCGCGCCGGCGATGAACTTCGTCGATGCGACGCTTGACAGATCCGGCGAGAACGCCACGGCCAGGTTTGCGGACGGCGTCTCGGTGCAGACCGAGATCGCCTCCAGCCAACTGACCGATGGCAAGTACACTTTCGGCATCCGTTCTGAAGACGTGCGCATCGTTGCCGCCGGACAGGGCAATGCCGGCGGCGTGGTCGATGTGCTCGAGCGGCTCGGCGAACGCACCCTGATCTACGCGCGGCTGGGCGATGGCCAGCAGATCGTCGGCTCGGATGCCGGCAACAGCCGCGTCGCCGTCGGCGACAGAATCGGGCTCGCCTTTGACGGCCAGAAATCGCATCTGTTCAACGAGACCGGCCGCGCCTGGCATGCGAGGGAGGCCTGAGATGGCTGACCGGCTGGCGATGTCCCCAACCGCGACACTTGCTGTCGGCGTCAGAGCCCCTACCGCCGACATCTATGCGCCGCAATGGCGAAACGTCATTTTCGTTGCGCCATTCTTGTTCTTCTTCACCACGCTGCTGCTCTTCCCGCTGCTCTGGGGGATGTGGCTGAGTTTCCACAAGGCCGACACGTTCTCGTCCGGAAATTTTGTCGGTCTCGGCAATTACGCCAGGCTGTATCACGACAAGGTCTTCCTGCAATCGATCTGGAACACCTTCTATTTCGTGCTTCTGACGGTGCCGACGCTGGCGCTGATCGGCCTTTTCCTGGCGCTTTGCCTCAACCGCCGCACGCGCACTGCCGCGGTTTTGCGGACGCTGTTCTTTTCCTCGTCGGTGCTGTCGGTCACCATCGTCACGCTGATCTGGCGCATCGTCTTCATTCCGAATGTCGGCCTGTTGTCGACGATCTACGGATGGTTCGGCGCAACGGCTCCGGCCTTCATTTCCGACCCCAGCCTTGCGATGATCGGCATCGCCATTGCCACCATCTGGTGGTGCATCGGCCTGCCGATGATGCTCTTTCTCTCGGCGCTCCAGCAGATTCCACAGGATATTTACGAGGCGGCAGCGCTGGACAATGCCAATCGCTGGCAGACGCTACGCTCGATCACGCTGCCGTCGATCAAGCGGACCTTCATCCTGGTGATCATCATCCAGATCGTGCTGCAATTCCAGCTGTTCGGCCAGGCCTGGCTGATGACGCGCGGCGGTCCGAACAACCTGACCAAGCCGATCGTGCTCTACATCTACGATACCGCATTCCGTCGCTGGGATCTCGGCCTGGGCGCCGCCGCATCGGAAATCCTGTTCATCCTCATCCTGGTCGCGGCCATGGCCCAGTACCTGGTGACACGCAGCAGGGGAGACCAGGCATGAGCGCCACAGCAGCTTCCATCAAGGGCCGGGCATTTGGCGACCATTTGTTATTGGCCCTGGTCATCCTGCTTTCGATCGTCATGATCGCGCCGGTTCTGTGGGTCATCGGCCTGTCACTCAAGGACAATACGGAGCTGATGGCCGATCCGAATTCGGTGTTTCACGCGCCCTATACGCTGAAGAACTACATCAACACCGTCGGCACCTCGTCGGTGTTCATCTGGGTGCGCAACAGCATCATCGTCTCGGGCGGATTGACGCTCGGCACGTTGATCCTGTCATCGCTCGCCGGCTACGGCTTTGCACGGCTGAATTTCCCCGGCCGAGACGTGCTGTTCGTGATCGTGCTGTTCGGCCTGGCGGTCCCGGAACAGGCCGTGCTTGTCGCCCGTCACCAGATCTTCAGCATGCTGAAGTTCCACAACACCTATCAAGGGCTCATTCTGCCGGGCCTTTCGGCTCCGTTCGGTGTCTTCCTGATGACCCAGTATTTCAAGGCCATCCCGAAGGAGTTGGACGAAGCCGCCATGCTCGATAACGCCAGCCGGCTCAGAATTTTCTGGAAGGTGCTTCTGCCGCTCACGCTGCCTGCGCAGGCGACGCTCGGCATCTTCACCTTTCTCGGCGCCTGGAATGACTACTTCTGGCCGCTGATTTCGGCGACGAGGAAGGACATGTTCACGCTGACGGTCGGCATGGCCTCGACCCAGACCAACTTCGCCCAGTCCGAAGGCATCGGCTTCCTGATGGCGCAGGCGGTGTTCGCCGGTGCACCGATCCTGATCGTCTACCTGTTCTTCCAGAAATACATCGTCACGGCAGTCTCCGGCGCTGCGGTGAGATAACGAAGATTGCCTGACGGCCGGGGGAATGCGCAGCAATTGAAGCACGAAAGCCAATCCAGGGTGGAGCGGCGGAAACTCAGTAGGAGGAACTGATATGAAACTGAAGAAAATACTGTTTGCCGCAGTCTCTGCGGGCGCAATGATGCTCGCAAGTCCAAGCTTCGCGGCCACGGAGCTGAGCGTGCAGCGCTTTTTCGGCGCCTGCGATGCCGATTTCGGCACCAACACCGATGCCACCAAGGCCGTTGGCGAATGCGGCATCATCACCTCGCTAATCAACAAGTTCAACGCCGACAATCCCGATGTCCATGTCAACGTCACCACCGTGGAATGGCCCGGCTATGATCAGCTGACCGCGCAGTTCGCTTCAGGCGACGCTCCGGACATCGTCACGATCCATGAATCCGTACTGTCGGATTATCAGTCGAAGGGCCTGTTGATGCCGCTCGACGATCTCTTGAAGTCGGTCGGCGTGACACCCGACGCCTTCACCGACGCGGCACGCAATGGCGCCACCAAAGACGGCAAGGTCTATGGCCTGCCGATCGACAGCTGGACGATGCTCTATCACGTCAACATGGATCTTTTCAAACAAGCCGGCCTCGTCAATGCCGACGGCACGCCGATTTTTCCAAAGTCGCCCGAGGAACTGCTCGCCCAGGCCGAACAGTTCAAGCAGAAGACGGGCAAGCCTTATTTCGTTCAGAACCTGACCAATGAGACTGCACTCTACACACGCAACCTCTACACCTATCTTTTCCAGCAGGATTCCGATTTCTTTGCCGATCCGAAGCACGTGAAGTTGAATACGCCGGAAGCCAAGAAGGTCGTCGAGATGTACAAGGCGATCTTCGAGAAGGGCTACACCACCAAGGATCTCGATTATGGCGGCTCGATAAACGCCTTCCTTGCCGGCGAGGGTGGCGTCCACCTTAACGGCACCTGGGTGGTCGGCGATTACAACGCCCAGTCCGAGACCAAGGGTACGGCGCTCAACAAGGGCGGCTATGCGGTCTATCCGTATCCGCAGCTGTTTGGCGGCGCCCATGCGCAATATGCCGACGGCCACACTTGGGCCGTTTCGCAGAAAGACCGCACGCCTGAACAGATCGCGGCCATCGGTAAATTCCTGAAGTTCTTCGCCGACAACGACTTCGAATGGTCACGCACCGGTCACCTGCCGGCCTATAAGGCCGTCATCACCTCGGACGCCTTCAAGGCCCTGCCGCATCGCAACACGATCTCTGCGGTCGCCGATCTCGGCAGGCCGCTGCCGTCCGCCGTACAGCGTCAGTTTGCGATCCAGGACATTATCGGCGAAGAGATGAGTGCAGCAATCAGTGGCCAGAAGGACGTCGACACCGCCCTTGCCGACATGGAAAGCCGCGTCAACGAATTGCTCGCCAACATTTGATCACGGGTTTCGAAAGGCCCCTCCCAAGGCCCCCCGCGGCTGGAAACGGCCGCGGGTTTTTGGTGAGGCAGTGATTTTTGTGAGGCAGTGATTATTGTCCTCGAATTGCGCGCGACTTGCCGGTGGCGACCGGGTCAAACACGCCAACCACGGCGCCGCAACCTCGGCAGCAGCCGACGCAAGCCCTGGCCGGAGGATTCGGTTAGAGCGGTTCCTGATTTGACGGAATCGAAGGGGATTCCGGATCAGTCGGTTTTGTGATTCAAGATGCTGGCTGGAGTGGAGGCCAGCATCGGATGACGCGACCTCTTTCGGATGATCTTCGCGAACGTGTTGTAGCGGCGGTTTTGGGTGGCGAGAGCCGCCGGTCGGCCGCGAAACGGTTCGGCATTTCGGTTTCGGCGGCGGTGAAGTTGTTGCAGCGCCATCGGGCGACTGGCTCGGTTGCGCCTGGCAAGATGGGCGGACATCGCAAGAGGGTGCTGGAGCCGCACCGTGCCTTCATCGAGGCGCGTGTGCGAGACGCCGCATCTGACACTGCATGGTCTGAAGGATGAGTTGGCCGCACGCGGGGTCAAGGTCTCGCACAACGCGGTCTGGATGTTCTTGAGGCGCGAGGGCCTGAGCTTCAAAAAAAACGCTGTTCGCCCTTGAGCAGGCGCGCGCTGATATTGCCCGCAGGCGTCAGCGATGGCGCTCTTGGCAGGCCGGCCTCGATCCGCAGCATCTGGTCTTCATCGACGAGACCTGGATCAAGACCAACATGGCTCCGCTGCGCAGTTGGGGGCCGAAGGGCGAGCGGCTGCGCGGCTTGGCCCCGCACGGCCACTGGCGCACGCTGACCTTCCTCGGCGCGCTGCGCTGCGATAGGCTCGCGGCACCTTGCGTCTTCGACGGGCCAATCAACGGCCAATGCTTCCGCGCCTATGTCGAGCAGCAGCTCATCACCGTGCTGAAACCCGGCGACATCGTCGTCATGGATAATCTGGGAAGTCATAAGTCGGCGGCCATCAGGCAGATGATCAAGGCGGCCGGCGCCAGGCTTTGGTACCTACCGCCCTACTCCCCAGACCTCAATCCGATCGAGCAGGCCTTTGCCAAAATCAAACACTGGATGCGCCAAGCTCAGAAACGTACCGTCGAGGACACTTGGCGCCACATCGGCCACCTCGTTGAAACGATCGAGGCAACCGAATGCAACAACTACTTCGCAAACGCCGGCTACGCTTCCATCAAAACGTGAAAGGCTCTAGAACGCCGCGGCCATGGGCATTGCGACCTTGTTGGGGATCTGGATGTCGATCTCCAATCTCGACGTCGTTTCGCCGTGATCCATGCTCACCTGCAGGAAATCCTGGTCGACCTGAACATGCCGGGCGATCACCGCCATGATCTCCTCGCGCAACACCGAGACGAGATCGGGCTGGTTGCGGCTTCGACGCTCGTAAGCCAACAGCAGTTGCAAGCGCTCGCGCGCCACCGGCGCGCTGCCGCGGCGCTTGAAGATATCGAGCAGGTTCATGCTGCCCTCCTTCCCAACAGCCGGTCGAGGAGGCCCCTCCGCTCGAAAGGCAGAATGACCGGCAGGTCCTCGCCCTCGAGTCTTCTTGCCGCGTCGATATAGGCGCGTGCGGCGGGGTTGGTGTTTTCGCTGAGCGTAACCGGCGCGCCCACATTGGATGCGCGCAGCACGTCCTGGCTCTCGGGAATTATTCCCAGCAAGGGCGTCGACAGGATCTCGAGCACGTCATCGATGCTGAGCATCTCGCCGCGGGCAGCGCGCGCAGCATCGTAGCGCGTGACGAGCACGTGTTTGGCAATCGATTCACCCTGCTCGGCTTTCATCGTTCTGGAGTCGAGCAGGCCGATGATGCGATCGGAATCGCGGACCGAGCTCACTTCCGGGTTGGTGACGATTACCGCCTCGTCGGCAAAGCGCATGGCAAGTTGCGCGCCCCGCTCTATGCCGGCGGGACTGTCGCAGAAGACGTAGTCGAAAACCGAGCGCAGCTTGTCGATGACATCGGCGACGCCTTCCTCGGTGAGAGCATCCTTGTCGCGCGTTTGTGAGGCCGGCAGCAGGAACAGCGTGTCGAGTCGCTTGTCACGGATCAGCGCCTGCGAAAGCTTGGCGGTTCCCTGAATGACGTTGACGATATCGAAAACAACGCGCCGCTCGGCACCCATGATCAGATCGAGGTTGCGCAGGCCGACGTCGAAATCGACGAGAGCCACCCGCTTGCCGGTTTTCGCGACCGCGGCGCCGAGAGCGGCCGTCGAGGTCGTCTTGCCGACACCCCCTTTGCCGGATGTGACAACCACTACCTTGCCCATATTTGTGCCTCCAATGTTGTTAGTTGAGCGGTGCGACGCAAAGTGCGCCGTCCTCGAGAAAGGCCTGTACCGGCCTTCCTCGCGAGGAGGCGTCCATCTCCTCGGCAGTGCGGTACCAGCCGTCCACCGCCAGAAGTTCGGCTTCGTTTTTCCGGCAAAAGATGCGAGCCGCGGAATTTCCCGTGGCGCCGGCGAACGCACGTCCACGCAGCGTGCCGTAGACGTGGATTGATCCTCCGGCGACGATCTCGGAACCGGAACTGACGGAGCCGACAATGACCACATCGCCATCGGGATGAAAGATCGACTGGCCGGAGCGGATCGGTGCCTTGATCATCAATGAGTTCGGCGCCTGCGGTTCTTCCGTCTTGGCCTCAGCGGCGGCCTTCGGGTCCGGCTGCACGTAAAGCGCATCAGCGGTGGCCTCCTTGGCGCCAACGAGGAGCGGCGGCAGATCGGCATCGAGCGCTACATTGCCATCGGCCTCGATCGCGTAGATGCGAATCCCGCGCTCCGCGAGCTGTAAGACCAGATCCCGCATCTCGCCCACCTCGGGCTTGAGTATATTCAGATCGAGCACGACCGGGCGGCCGGCAAAGAAGCCGGGGGAGTTTTCGGTCCAGTGATCGAGGCTTTGCAGCCATTCCCCTAGCGGGGCCTCAGGGGTGAGGGTGAAGGCTACAAACGAGCGCGCTCGAAAGCGTATGGACTTGTTTTGAATGGGAGCGACGCAGGTCACAGAGGCGAGTCCTTACTGATTGGTTAAGGCTAGCCCGGCATGGTTAACGAAAAGTTAATGGCGGCTTTCCGAGGCGTTGGCGGAGGCATTCTTTTTGTCCCTGATCGTCCCGGCGGCGCCCTGCTTCCGGTGCACGACGAGGTCCTCCTCGCGGCTGCCTGGAGGCGCCTCCAGTTCACGAGGTCGGCCGACCGGTATATTGTTGCCGGAACGCCGGGCCTATTAAGGAGTTATCGATTTGACAAGCGTTGCCAGGGGACCTGTCGCGGATCGCGGTCGCGCTGCCTATGACCTTGGCGCGACCGCCATCTTTGCTTCCAAATCAGACCCGCGCTTTCACTATTGCCTGTATGTGCCTCCCGCGGTTGGGGAAGGGGCCAAAGTCGATCTGATGGTCGCTGTCCATGGCACCGGCCGCACCTCTTTTCTTGGATTCCGCGACGCGTTTTCCGAGTTCGGACGCTGGAACGGCTGCGCCGTTTTGTGTCCGCTGTTTCCAATCGGCGTTCTCGGGGATGATGCCCGCAGCGGGTACAAATATTTGCTCGAGGGCAACATACGCTACGATCAGGTGCTGCTCGCCATGGTTGAGGAGGTCAGCGCCAAATACAGTCAGGATTGGAGCCGCTTTGCCATGTTCGGATTTTCCGGCGGCGGACATTTCACGCATCGTTTTGCTATCCTGCATCCCGACAGGCTCTGGGCGGCCTCAATCGGCGCGCCAGGCTCGGTGACCTTGCTCGATCCGACGCATGACTGGTGGGTGGGCATTCGCGATCTGCCGGAGAAGTTCGGCATCACCTTCGATGCCGCAGCGCTGGCAAAAGTGCCTTTCCAGATGATCGTCGGCGGCGCTGACCTGGAGACTTGGGAAATCACTCATGTCCAAGGCAGCACCCATTGGATGCCAGGCGCCAACGATGCCGGGCGAACACGGCCGGAACGCCTCGTGGCATTGTGTCGATCGTTCGAGGAGGCGGGGGCGCGCGTGCGCTTCGATTTGCTGCCAGGCATATCTCATGAACGGGACGCGGTTCTCGATTCGGTCAAGGATTTCCTTGCCCAACAACTCAAGGAACGAGGAAACGTCTCACGATGAATTCGTTGCGCCCCAGCCCGTGAAGAGATTATCGCAATCAAAGCCCGACTACGTCGACCGCATCCAACGCCGATTTGCTGCCAGTGCGTAACGACTAGAGCAACGCTTCGTATTGATTGCCAATCTTGTCGACTGTGAAATCCACCGCCCTGTTTTTCAGCACGGCAGCAGGGGTGGGGTGGTCCAGCGTCTCGGCCATCGCCTTCGCCAGGGCCGCGGCGTCACCGATCGGCACCAAGGTGCCGAAGCGGCCGTCACCGAGTATTTCGCGCGGGCCGTGCGGAGCATCGGTGGAGATTACGGGGACACCGGCGGCCATGGCCTCGACCAAGACGTTGCCAAAGCCTTCGCTCGTGGATGTAAGGACGAACAGATCGGCTGCGGCGTAACAGGCTGCGGGATCGTTGACGTAGCCGGCAAAGAGTACGTCCTGGCCAATGCCGATCTGCTCGGCACAGGCGTGCAATTCGGCAGCCAGCGGACCTTCGCCGAAGATGACAAGCCGGGCAGGGCGGCCGGCGCGCAGGGCAGCGAAGGCCCGCAGCAAAGTCCGGTGGTCCTTGACCGGCACCAGGCGTCCCGCGGTGGCGATGACCGGGCCATCGCCCATCGCCGCCAACGCTGCCTGCCAGGCATAGGAATTCCTCTGCGGTGCTACAGCTGGCGGCAGCGGGTTATTGATGACGACAACCTTCGATTCGGGGAAGCCTCGGGCGATGATGTCACGGCCGACACCCGCCGAAACGGCGATGGCTTTGGTTGCGCGCGCTGCAACCAGCGCGGAAAGCCAGATCGCCAGCCTGGCGCCGAGGCCGCTGGCAGGCAGCGAGGCCGCGGCATGGAAGCTTGGAAAGAATTTTGCCCGGCTTCTGGCCAACATGAGTGACAGCGCCATCACCAGATTGGCGAATTCCGGGGCGCTATAGACCGCATCAGGATCAAGGCGGCGGAACAAATTTGCGCTTCGCACGATGCCTTTCAGCGTCGCCGACTTGGCGTAACCCTCGCCGCGCAAGGGAAGGCCGAAGTCGACCAGATGCACGGCAGCGGAACGCAGCGCGGCGTTAGGGCCTTCCGCGTTCCAGGTAAAAAGCGTGACCTCGTGGCCACGCGATGCCAGTTCATTTGCCATCAGGACGAAAACACGTTCGGCGCCCCCGCCCCTCAGGCTGGCGATGTGGAAAACGATGCGCTTCACCATGCCTTGCTTCAGGCTCGGCTGGCGGCAACGCCTGATCGGGTCGGCGGCCGGCGCATGTCGCGGATGATGCCCATGCCGATGGCCAGCAGCATCCCCAGGGCAAAGCCTGCGAACGCTCCGGCGCCTGCCACCAGGGCAGTGCGCGGGGGCCATGAGCGCGCGGGCGGGGGCACCGCGGTCGAAATCACCTGTACGTTTGTGGTGTCGATCTGCTCGCGCTCGCTGATTTGGCGCGCACGTGACAGGAAGCTCTCATAGACCGCTCTCTTGGACGCGGCATCGCGTTCAAGTTCACGCAGGGCGACCTCGGATTCGCTGTCGGTGAATACATTGCCCTTCAGATCGTTCATCCGGGCGTTGAGAGAAGCCAACGAGGCCCGGGCCTTGTCCAGGCTGGCCTTTGCCGTGCCGACGGTGCGGGAGAACTCGGCCCGGAGTTGCGAGTTGACGGTCTCGAGTTCCGTCCTGAGCCTGACAATCGTCGGGTGGCGCGGACCGAAGGTCATCGACTGTGAGTCGATCTGCTGCCGCAGGCTGTTTGACCTGTCGCGCAGCGCAGCGAGCGCTTCCGAAACCGTGGGGTCGGGATTGGCCCCGTTGATACCGGAGGCAACCAGGGCGTCGTAGCTTGCCTGCGCGGCGATGACACGCGATTGCGCATCGACGATTTCGCCATTGAGCTGCGTCAGCGTCTGCGAACTGACGAGCTGGCCATTGCTGGACGACAGGTTGTGGCTGCGCCTGTAGCTCTCGACCTTCTCTTCGGCTGCCTGCACGTCGCTCTTGAGTTGGCCAAGCCGGCTGTCAAGGGCAGCCGCGGCACGGCTGGCGCCGGCAGCTTCGGCCTTAGCCAGTTCTTCCTGGAAGTTTTTGACTATGGCCTGCGAGATCAGGATCGCCTTGGCGGTGGTTTCCGCAGATACCGAGAGGGTTGTGACAAATGAGGTCGGATCCGCGATGGCGTCTACCCGGTCCGCCAGGTTCTTCAAGGCGATGAGCCTCGGGTCGGGCTTCGCCACAGCGCCGGACGAGGATGTGCTCCGGTCCGGATCGAAAAACTCCGGATCGTGAGTCAGATTCAGTTCGTCCACCACACGGGAAAGCACGTTGCCCGAGGTCAGGATGCGCTGCTTGCTGCGCGTGCTGAGCAGCTGGCTATCGACCTGGCCCGGTTGCGAGTAGAGGTCGTTTTCCACAACCTGCAAATTGGATGGGTTGATGAGGACCTCGGTCGTGACGGTGTAACGCTGCTTGCTCAGCAATGCATAGGCGCCGCCGACAATGCCGCCGATTACCGCCAGCATGAAGGCCAGGGCGAGGCCGGCCCGCAGCCAGACGAACAGGCGTCGAAAATCGAGCTCGAGGAAATCGCCGATCTTGTCCAGGGTCACCGTTGCGACAGGCTCTGGAGGTTGCGGCGTCACCGGCGCGGAGCTTAGCCCCGCGACTGGGCCATGCTGTTGCAGCAATGCCCTGCGCCGTGCATTGGCGATACGCTCGAATGCACTGTTATTGGAAGCCGTCGCGGAGATAGGGGGTGTGCCGGAACCGGCAGACATGGTGACAACCCTTGTTAAATCATTACGCTTGGCCTGCTCTACAGAAACATCGTTAACATCTTATTTTCCAAGTTGGCCCATTTTACCGCTCTCGCTGTCCGTCCGGCGGACGTTGAAGGGGTCTCGTTGCCCGGAATGCTGTTTGAATACCTTCACCTGGATGGGCCATGAGCTATCCCGCTGCCGCATCGGAACGATTGTTGCCCAGTCGAGCGCGCCGTGAGAACGCGCTGTCGCTGCTGTTTTTCCTATGCGCCGCCTTCGCGCTCCTGCTTCGCTTTACGGTGTCGCCGCAGGTGATGAACATGGTCGTCGACTATACGGCCCAGGGGGGCTCGTTCTACGAGAAGCTGCATTTCGGCACCTATGCGATCTTCCTGGTCCTTGCCGTCGTTCTTTTCAGCCGACCGTTTCTGCTGCAGGGCGACGAAATTGGGATATTCAAAGCGTTGATTCGCTTTTCGGTGCTGATGTTCGCGCTGGTGCCCTATCTGTTCGTCACCGGCCGTGCGGGCTCCTCCGGGTTCATCATCGATTCTTATCTGGTGGCCGGCGCCGCAGGCCTGTTGATGCTGGCCTTGAACGCGGAAGTGCGGCGGGCGTTGGGCGACGTCGTGCTTGGAATGGTGATCCTCAGCGCTGTGCTCGGCACGATCGAAGCGGTGACTCAACATCGATTTATGCCTTACGGTCTCAACGAACTGCAGTTCAGGCCAATTGGCCTATCGGCGCACCCGCTGGCGCTAGGCGCGCTCTGCGCCACAGCCATCGGATTCGTGCCGCTGACGCGCTGGCGCATATGGGTGCGGGTGGCATCGATTCTCGTGTTGCTCGTCGGTTGTGCTGCGTCAGGCGCCCGCGCCGCCCTGATGCTCGCTGCGGGAGAAACCCTCATTCTGCTGCTGTTCGTGCCTTGGCCGCGCCTGACTCTCAAGCACCAGCGGCAGGCCAAGTCCGTCGTGCTGCTGTTCGCCCTGGTGAGCGGCGCAGTGCTGGTGGCCATACTATTTTCGGGCGGGCTGCTGAATCGATTCGGCAACACGATCTTTGACGAGAATTTCATGGCGCGGGTGACGATCTACCAGATATTCGGACTTGTTAGCTGGAAAGACGTCCTGTTTGGCATGAACGTCGACGACCTCCTGGCGATCGTCAAAGAGAAGCTGCATCTGCCCTATATCGAGAGCGCTCCGGTGGTCATCACCATGCTATTCGGCTTGCCGATAGCTGTGCTCTTCATAGTGCTGGTATTCTGGTTCATTTTTCGGCTGCTGCGCGCGGCGCCGCTGCCAGCATGGATCGGCACCATGACATTCCTGCTTGCTGCGCTGTCGAACAACGCGCTCTCGTCAAAAGCGCCGGATATTACGACTATCGTGGTGTTGCTGCTTGCCTATAGAAACGTGCCGTATAGAAACCAGCCGAAGAGCACGTCTTCGACCGCTGTCGCATCCGAGCCGAAACTGGATCGGCTTGGATAAGCGCAGGCTCCAGACGCATCAGCCGGCGCTATCCACAACCTCGACATTGCCTGCGCGATTGAGCGTGTGGATGCCCGCCCGCGCCCACGCCGGTCCTGGGCCGATCGGGTGGGGCGGTGCAAACAGGACATCGAAGTCGTCAAGGCGATCCAACCGCATCAATCCCAGGCCGCCGCCATAGGCTCTAGACCCGTTTTGCACGGGCAGTAGCAAAGCGTCGCCCTGGCGGATGAAAGCGCCGCCCGGCCGAGTGGCCGAGTGATCGACGGCGACGGGATTGAGCGCGTGCGCAGCCCACGGCCCACGCAGCGCCGGGGCGGAATAGACGGCCATCGTGTCGGACGCGCTACCGTGACCGAACCGCTCAGTCCCCAACAGCCAGAAGCGGCCGTCGGATTCGAGCAGCGTGGCGTCGTTGAAGTCCCTGTCCGTCATCAGCACCGTGTCGCGTACCCAGCGAACCGGAAACTGCACGGCACGGTAGAGCACCACTTCGCGCGCCGTAGCGCTTTCAGGGATCATGAAAATCTCGCCGGAGTGAGCGAACACCTGCGGATATGACAGATGATGCGCTTCCTCCAGCACCACTTTCGGTACGCCGAAAGTGCCGTCGGTGCCAAGTTCAGCGACAGAAATCACCCCGCGGCCGGTGGAGTAGGGAAACTCCTCGACAAACAGAAAATGACGGCCGTCGCGCTCGAGAACGAACGGATCGGCGTAGAAGCGCTGCCCGTCATCGGCAAGCACGGTGAAGGGCTTACCATCCAGCAGTCCGGTTTCGGCGACGCCTGGACCGTCGATCAGCCGATAAGCAACCTGCCAATAGAAGGGACGCCGACCACGTCGCAGTTTTTGCACGGCGCGGTCGACTAACCCCCTGCCGAAAAAGGGCAGATAGTGCCCGATAAATCCGCCTTTCTGCAGGGGCGGCGCCGGGCTCTCGGCAATCGGCGCAAGTTTGCCCGCGGAAAAGCGGGCGACACATTGGGCAATCAGGGAGATGGCGCCGGCGAGCAGGTCGTTGCTGGTTCGGGACAGCCACAACCGGTCGCTGATCATCGGCCGCGCCCTGGCGACGGCAACGCCGTCGAGGCGCGCGGTGAGTTCGGGCAGCCGCCCGCTCGCCAGCATCTCGGTCATGCCTGCGGCAAAGCTGCTTTGGCCGCAAAATTCGAGCGTCAGGACAGGCGTGCCGCGTCGTGCGGCGGTAGCCGTGAGATCGACTATAAGATCGACTGGGCCGGTGTCGCCGGACGGCAACGGCCGGGAACGGCTTGCCAGTGAGGGGCCGAAGCGCCGGCCCTCGAGCGCCAGCACATTATCCATCGTGCGCGCATTGGGTTCAGGCGTCGGCGCGCGGCAACTCGAAACCGCATGTCCAGCCGCACTCAACCGCGCCAGAAGCTCATTTTCCCAGCGCCGGGATGTGTCGGCGTGGCCGATGATTAAAATATTAGTCAATCCAATATATTCTTTTTCAAGACTACTGCCATAGACTACTTGTCAGCCCAACCTTTCACAAGAGTTAAACCGGGAGAACGCGGCCTTGGTTGTTAATCATATATTAAGAATTGAGATCACGAAGGCGCTTTCCGGCGCTATTATGACTCTTGCGGGCAATAGTCGGCATGTCCCGAAGGCTGCAGGCGACCAGGATCAGCGATGAACGTCCTTTCACGTCCAAAACTGCCATCCAGGCAGAAACTGCTGATCGTGTTCGGCACTAGGCCGGAGGCACTCAAATGCTTTCCAGTGGCGCGTGCCGCCCTCGCTCATCCAGGCTTCATCACCGAAATATGCATAACCGCCCAGCATCGTGAAATGGTCGACCAGGTTGTCGAGCTGACCGGCTTGCCTGTGCACCACGATCTCAACATCATGCAACCCGGCCAGTCGCTGTTCGATGTGACCTCGCGCGTGCTCCTGGGCATGGCCGAGGTGTTGGACAAGGCGAAGCCCGATATCATCATGGTACAGGGCGACACCACCACGGCAATGGCCGCGGCTCTTGCTGCCTTCTACAAGCGTATCCCCGTCGCTCATGTCGAAGCAGGATTGCGCAGCCACAACATCAACTCGCCGTTTCCTGAAGAACTGAACCGCAAGATTGCCGGCGACATCGCCACCTGGCATTTTGCGCCGACCGTTCAAGCGCGCGACAATCTCATCGCCGAAGGAAAGGCCGAAAGCACCATTTTCGTGACCGGCAACACGGTGATCGACACGCTGTTGCATTTTTCAAGCGCGATCGATGCCGACAGGCTGATGAACGCGAAGCTCGCTGCCAGCTTCCCCTTCCTCGACCCTTCCAAGAAGATGATCCTCGTCACCGGACATCGCCGCGAGAATTTTGACGGCGGCATCCAGCGCATCTGTACGGCGTTGAAGGGATTGGCGGCGCGGGGAGACGTGCAGATCGTCTACCCTGTCCATCCAAACCCCAATGTGCGCTCGGTGGTCAACGCAGAGCTGGAAGGCGTGCCGAACATCCATCTGGTCGAGCCGCAGGACTATCTGCCGTTCCTGTACCTGCAGAAGCAGAGCTATCTGGTGCTTACCGATAGCGGCGGCGTGCAGGAAGAAGCGCCGTCGCTCGGCAAGCCGGTGCTGGTGATGCGCGAAAATACCGAGCGACCCGAGGGGATCGTGGCCGGCACCGCCCGCCTTGTCGGCACCGATGTCGAAAAAATCCTGTTCAACGCCAATCGCCTGCTCGACGATCAGGCTGCCTATCGCGGCATGGCGGAACGACACAACCCATATGGCGATGGCCGGGCTAGTAACCGGATTGTTGAGGAACTGCTGCATCATGGCTGAAATCAAAACCGTTTCCGTAATCGGCATGGGATATATCGGCCTGCCGACCTGCGCCATTTTCGCCAGCCGCGGGCTCAACGTCATTGGCGTCGATGTCAACGGAGCGGTGGTCGAGAAGGTCAATCGCGGCGAAATCCACATCGTCGAGCCGGACCTTGACGGTCTGATCCAGAAGGTCGTGGCGAACGGCAAGCTCATGGCCTACAGCACGCCGCAGCCGGCGGACGCCTATATCATCGCCGTGCCGACCCCGATGACCCACGATCATAAGCCGGACGTAACCTACGTGCTCGCGGCGGCACGAAGCATCGCCCCCGTGCTGAAGCGCGGAGACCTTGTGGTATTGGAATCGACATCGCCGGTTGGAACCACGCGTATCATGACCGGGCTGCTTGCCGAGTTGCGGCCTGATCTCAAATTTCCTGTCCAGCATGGCGAAGACGCCGATGTGCTGGTCGCCTATTCGCCCGAGCGTGTGCTGCCGGGAAAGGTGCTGACCGAGCTGATCAACAACGATCGCTCGATCGGCGGATTGTCCCGCAAATCGTCGGAGCGGACCGCGGCACTCTATTCAACCTTCGTCACCGGCGACCTGTTCATGACGACGGCCGAAAGTGCTGAGCTGGTGAAACTGACCGAGAACGCGTTCCGCGACGTCAACATCGCCTTCGCCAACGAGCTTGCCGCCGTGTGTCAGGACCTGTCGCTCAATGTCTGGGAAGTGATCGATCTCGCCAATCGGCACCCTCGCGTGAACATCCTCCAGCCGAGCCCGGGCGTCGGCGGTCACTGCATTGCGGTCGATCCATATTTTATCATCGACGCCGCACCCAACAGCACGCGGCTGATGGCTTCGGCACGCCAGATCAATTCCGAGCGGCCGATGTCGGTGGTCAGGGATATCGAGGCCTTGCTCGACCCCTCCCGCAAGCAAACGATCGCCTGTCTTGGCCTCAGCTTCAAAGCCAATATCGACGATCTGCGCGAGAGCCCGGCCGTCGAGGTGGTGAAGCTTCTGTCCGATAACCCCAATGTGAAGATCATTGCGGCTGAACCCAACACAAATGCGCTGCCGCATGAGCTCGAGGGCAGGGGCATCGTGTTCACCGACGCACTTTCGGCCATCGACAAGTCCGATATCGTCGTCCTCCTGGTCGACCATCGGCAGTTCAATCTGGTCGACCCCGAAGCGCTCAAGGACAAGAAGCTCGTCGATACGAGGGGTCTGTGGACGTGGCGCAAGGCACGCAAGCCCGACGCCCGCATCGAAGGCAAGAAACCAGAGGTCGCACAAGTGACGCTTGCAAGGGAGCAGGCCGCATGAACGCGCACGCCCCGGCATGGGCGCAGCATTCCCTGTTGGCATCACGGCGCCGGGAGTTCCTTGGTGCACCGATCCATGCGCTGACCATGGCCGAGACACTGGCCATCGCCGACGAGGCGATGACCCTGGGGCGGCCGCTGCATCATGTGGTCGTGAACGTCGCCAAGCTGGTGACCATGCGCCAGAATGCCGAGCTGCGCGAGGATGTGGCCGGGGCGGACGTGGTCAATGTCGACGGCATCGGCGTGCTTTGGGGTGCACGTCTGTGCGGCGTCGCGCTGCCCGAGCGGGTGGCGGGCGTCGACATCATGATCAATCTGCTGAGCCTCTGCGCGAAGCGTGGATTCAGGCCGTATCTGCTGGGGGCCGAACAGCACGTTCTCGACGCGGTTGTAGTGAGACTTGCCAAGGACCATCCGAGCCTCGTCATAGCGGGAATGCGCAACGGCTATTTCAAGCCGGAGGACGAGGCCGGGATCGTCGCGGCGATCAACGCCTCGGGCGCCGACTGCCTGCTGGTGGCCATGCCAACACCGCGCAAGGAACGCTTTCTCAAACGCTACCGCGATGAACTCGCCTCAAGTTTCGTGATGGGCGTGGGCGGCAGTTTCGACGTCTATGGGGGCAAGGTTGCCCGCGCGCCGAAGCTGATACAAGCGGCCGGCCTGGAGTGGCTGTTCCGCGTCGTCCAGGAGCCGCGACGCTTGTGGCGCCGCTACTACGATACCAACACTGCCTATGCGGGACTGCTGTGCCGGGAGTTCTGGGAGCGTCGCTGGCGCCGAAACGCCGGTTTATAGTTTCGCGTTCCCTCACAAAACAGGCGTTGGCCCTGGGAGCGACGTTCGAACTCCGGAGACTAAGGCCGTGACTTGGAAAACAGCGCTTAACATTGGGTGTCTGAGTGTCACGATCGGAGATGCCGTCTCGGAATCGTTGCCGCTTAAATATCAAGGTAAGCGCCCGCCTTGCGGTATGTTGCAGCCGGGGCGCGTCGCTCTTTCGGGCTTAGATTACAGGCTCGGGATCGTGAAGGCTGTTCCAGGCCGGAGCGCTTTCCAGTGCCGTATAGTTCCCCGTTGCGATGTCCTGGCATATTTTCATTAGTTCTCCGCCAGCCGCGCGCGCAAGTGATCCGCCCACGCTTATCCGCCGTACACCCGCCCCGGCAATCTGCTCGAACGTGAGGCCGGAAACGCCTTGGCCAAGGACATGGTTCACTGGTGCACTGACAGAGCTGCAAATCTGCTCGAGAGACGCCAGATCCGGGACACCCGGCGCATACAGCACCTCAGCGCCAAGAGCTTCGAAGGCCTTCAGGCGGCGAATTGCCTCGTCGAGACCATATACGCCTTTACCCATCCCATCGGCGCGGGCGGTGAGTACGATGTCGTATTTTCGAGCAGCTTCAACCGCCGCCGCTACACGTGCCACCGCCGTATCAAAATCGCGTATTGGCTGGCCGGGATTTGGTTGTCGATCTTCGATCGAAAGTCCAGCCAATCCCGCTTCGGCGGCAAGCCGGACGGTTTCAGCCACGCCTTCTGGTGTGTCTTTGTAACAATCTTCCAGATCGGCAGTGACTGGTATGATCGTCGAGGCTGCGATCTCGGCAGCGTATGCCAAGCTTTCGTCGCAGCCGACTTCCTTTGCCCCGTCCTTCTTCCCCTTCGAAAAGGCGTAGCCCGAAGATGTGGTCGCTAGCGCCCTAAAACCCAGACTAGTCATCATCCGCGCGCCGGCTACGTCCCAAGGGTTTGGCATCAGGAAGCAGCCGGATTTATGAAGAGCGCGAAATTGTTTAACCTTCTTGGATCGGGAAATCACATTGCCCCCTCAGACTTGGACAAGAAGCCGGGTTCGACTAAATGCCGATGATTGCAGCTTTTCAATCATCCGTTTCTCGCCCGACTGCGATCCCGCGGATTCGTTGGCATTTTTCCGCCGAGCGCGACGTGCGGACCATTATGGCGCCTCGCTCTCATGACCCGAACACCCGGAGACCGAATGTCGGATATGCAACGAGCCCGTCCCCGGCAAGGTACACCATGTGTTGTAAGCCTCAGAAATACCTGCTTACAGATCGCTTGGAAATTACGCGATCCGTAGCCGCGCTCGCAGCTGGGCGACGAATTGCGTCGCTGCCACGGGGTGGAACAACGAGGTCAGCCCGAAGAAAACCGCGGCGCCGGTGGTGCCGCCGGCGACAAGCGAGAAGATCGCCGGCACGTCGCCGGCCACCATGCTGGCAAGCTTGGCGGCCACCCCCGTGCTGAGCGAGATGACCACCGAGACACCGATGTCGCGCCATGGCACAGGCACCGGTGTGAGCCGCTCGCTGATGATGATGCAGGTAATGGAGCCCACCACCGAGCCGCCCGCCAGCGCTAAAGCGGCGCCGATCTCCGCCATCGGGGGGATCAACAGCAGGGACAATGCGATTGTTGCCACCGAGCCGAAGAGATTGGCGATGATCAGCAGCCACGGCCGCTTGTGCGCGTGCACCACGACGCCATAGACGAAGCTGGTGAGGTTGGCGCACAGCACGCTGAAGGCAATGATCGGAAACAGCAGGCCGAAGCGGCCGTGATATTGCGAGGGCAGCATGAGCTCGGCGATATCGCTGCTGAGCGCGACCAGCATCGCTGCAATCGGCAGGCAAAGCCGCATCATCAAGGCCATTAACTGCGACAGCAACCGACCCGATGCCGCGGGCCCATCCTCGTCGAACCGGCTAACCACCTCGGGAAAGGCGCCCATGTTGATGGCGTTGGCGACCATATCGATCGGCTGGCGGGCCAGCGCATAGGCTGCCGCGAAGATCGCCACGGCGCTGGCATCGTAATAGAACTTGAGGAACAGACGCTCCGCGCTGTTGAGCCCGAAGCCAACCAGCGCCATGATGATCAGCGGCACACCGAGCGCAAAGAAGTCCCTGTGGGTGAAACGCGGCGGACCGGCAACGAGCCGTCGCGATGCCATGATGCCCGCCACGATGCCGGCAATCAAGGCGCCGAGGCTCGAGCCGAGCGACACCGTCAGAAAGCTATCCTGAAAGACAAGGATAGCGCCGATCGGTAACGCGAGTTGCAGCAGGGCACGCAGGGCTTCTAGCATCGAATAGACCGAATGGCGCTGCTGCATCTGCAGCACCGTCAACGCGAAGCGGCTGATGGACCCGGCGACCAGATAGCCGCAGACTGCGATCGCGAACTCGATCCAGCGTTCAGGCACGATCACCGCCGACGCGCCTACCGATATGACCAGCGCCAGTGCCGTGGTGGCAAGCAACACCTGCCCGGCCAGCATCAGGCTGCCGCGGCTGACTTCGCCCTTGCCGCCAAGCCTGAGCAAGGCGATGCGCAGCCAGTTGGTGACGGCAATGTCGGTCATTTCCCCGACGGTCACCACCAGGGTGAGCAGGCCATACTCGGTCTGGTTGATCAAACGCGTCACGACGACCAGCAGGAGCAGCGCCGAAATTCGCGTCAGCAGGATCGCCGGAGCATAAATGAGCGTGGAACGGAGCAGCAAGGGCGTGTCCCTGGAAAACTCACCTTCGACTAGCCGCCGACTGGCGGAAAATCCAGCCCGATGACGCCGAAGGGTGAACAGATTCAGTTTGAACTAAAAGATTTGCCGTAAAACTTATCGGGAACGTTTGCTTTGCAGTTACCCGGTCTGTGTTATTTAGAGTACCATCATGTTGCAGCGCCTCATATCCGATCGAAAAATACATGTCCTGGTCGCGACGCCCTCGGGCGTTTCGGGGCAGGGCGGCATCGACCGCATCATGGGCGCGCTGAAGCAGGAGTTCGAACGGCAAGAAATCGCCGACATCGATGTGTGCTTCCTTGCCAGTCGTGGCCCGGGGCATGTCGGACTTTCGATCTTCTATATGCTCGGTTTTTGCTTACGGATGCTTAAAGCGCGTCTGGCTGGACGCGCCGATGTCATTCATATCAACATCTCAGTTTCCGGCAGCACCTACCGCAAGATGGTGATCGCCGCCTGCGCACGGCTGCTGTCGATACCCTATGTCCTGCACTTGCACGGGGCGCAGTATCAGACATTCTGGAAAGCCGACCGCGGTTTCATTAGCCGCCGTATCAAAGCTCTGTTCGAGCATGCCGATCGGGTGATCGTTTTGGGCAGGCTTTGGCGCGATTTCGTCGCCAGCAGGGCGCCGGGCGCAGCCGGCAATATCGTGATCGTGCCCAATGCGACCGAAGTCCCGTCGCTGGCCCATGTCGGCGGCGGCGACCATTTGCATATCCTGTTCCTGGGCCGCATCGGCGACCGCAAGGGCGTGCCGCAATTGCTCGAGGCACTGCACCGCATGAGCCCTGTCAAGAATTGGCGCGCCACGATTGCCGGCGATGGCGAAGTCGAGGCGGCACGGGCAAAGTCAGCCGCGCTGCGGATTGCAGACCGGATCGCCTTTCCGGGTTGGGTGGGACCGGACGATGTCGCATCGCTGATTTCTTCGGCCGATATTCTGGTTCTTCCATCCTTCGCCGAAAATCTGCCGATGTCGGTGATCGAAGGCATGGCAGCCGGTTTGGCGGTGGTGGCGACCCCGGTTGGCGCCGTCGAAGACATAATCACCGACGGGCAATCCGGGCTGCTGGTGCCGCCAGGCGATGTTACAGCGTTGACCGAGGCGCTGAGCCGCCTCGCGGAGAACCCGGCACTGCGGGCAAAGCTTGGTGCCGGTGCCATGGCCGTGCATCGGGAACGGCTTGAGCTCGCCCCGTTTGTCGGCGCAATCTGCGATGTCTGGCGGTCGGCCGCGTCAAGCCGTCAAACGGTCAAGCGCTGAGGCCGACGATCGCGGCGGCGCGTCGAGCCTGAATTCGCGGTGGAATATCTCCAAATTCAACAGCGCCCATATCAGCTTTTCGTGGTCTGCAGCACGCGTTGTGTGTTCCGAGACGATTTGATCTAGCTGTTTCGGACTCAGATAGCTGCGAATGACGGAGTGAGGCGAGCAAAGATGGTCATGCACGTAGTTCCTCATCGATCCGCGAAACCATTCGGCGACCGGTACCTTGAACCCGACCTTGCGGCGGCTGAGAATTTCCTCCGGGAGGATATTGGCCATGCTGTCGCGCAGGATCTGCTTGCTGTGCAACCAACCCAGCCTGTAGCGATCGGGCAATTTGCTAACGAATGAAACCAGGTCTCGATCGAGGAACGGCATTCTTCCTTCGATTGAACCGGCCATCATCATGTGGTCGCCTCGTTCCAGGAGATTGTCAGGCAGCCACGATGTCTGATCGAAAAACAACACGCGGCGAAGATGGGAGGCCGCAGCACTTGACGAGAACGGAAAGTCATTGCGCTCATAACGGCGATTTGCGGACGCGCCGATCAGGCAAGCGCTCTGCTGCGCCGAAACGGCTCCAAACCAGGAGACCATCCGGGCGGCAAAGTCCCTTTCGCCCGCGGTGCGGGCAAATGTATCGACCTTGGCCGACGCGCCCGGCATGGCGCGTACCAAAGGGGAAAGGACGTTATCGTGCAGCGAGGCTGGAACAAGCGACTGGTAGATCCCGGCCAGTGATTCCGCGCGATGCTTGGGATAGCCGCCGAGAATCTCGTCGGCTCCTTCTCCGGTGAGCACCATCTTGACGTCTTGCGAGGCTCGCTCCGACATCAGGTAAATTGGAATATCGCTGCTTTGCGAAACAGGTGCCCCGCGTTGGCGAACCATCATCGGCAGATGATCCATCAGATCGCCTGGCTGGATTACAAGTTCGCAATGATCGGTCTTGAAATGATCGGCAACGCGTCGGGCGAATGCAAATTCGCTATAGGCTGCGTTGTCGAACCCGACGGAAAACGTGCGAATGGGCGTGGCGCTGTGCCTGGCCATCAGCGCGACGATAGCCGAGGAGTCGAGCCCTCCGGAGAGAAAGGCCCCAAAAGGTGCATCGCTGCGCATCCTGATCTCGACGGAATGGTCGAGCAATTCCAGAAATCGCCGCTTGGCGGTTTTTCCGTCGATCCGCTCGGTAACGGCCGCCTGGTCCGGAGGCGTATAGTAGCGCGTTTCCTTGACTACCCCTTGCGACCAGACAGCATAGCTTCCGGGATTGAGTTTGCGGATCTGTTTGAAGAGCGTGCGCGGTCCCGGCACATAACGCCAGTTCAGATACTCGTGCACGGCATCCAGATCGAGTTCCTGAGCATCTTGCTGCGATGACAACAATGCGTTGATCTCCGAGGCAAATAGCAGCAATTTTTCGCTTTGCATGAGGTAAAGCGGCTTTTCCCCGAAGGGATCCCGGGCGAGGATCAATTCCTGCCTCTGAGCATCCCAGAGTGCAAAGGCGAACATGCCGCTCAGCCGGTCGAACATTGACAAGCGCCACTGATCGTAGGCTCGGAGCAGCACCTCGGTATCGGAGCGCGTTCGAAAATGATGGCCAAGGCCGATCAGTTCCTGGCGCAGCTCGATGTAGTTATATATCTCGCCGTTGAAAATTATTTTGAGACGACCGTCCTCAATCTGCATCGGCTGATTCGACTCGGGCGCTAGGTCAATGATCGCCAGGCGGCGATGAACCAATGCCAATTGTTGCTCGCCGGTATTCAGGTCCAATATCTCGGTGCCTTCGGCATCGGGACCGCGATGCCGCAATGCGTTTGACATTTTGGCGGCCCGCTCTTGTGGATTTTTAGCCCTTCGCCCGATCCATCCGGCAATTCCACACATTGTTCCCCCCTAGGCGCGCGCATTCCCCACTCAGTACAACAAATGTGTTAAACACTTCGTGCCAATACAACCCAACCGGGAGAAAGCTGCCGCGGGCCGTTCCTCGATCGAGCCTGGCGGGTCAGGGATTGCCACCGGTTGTTCGCTAGTGAGGGCGTGTGATGGCACCTATGGCAGGCCCAATGCCTGCAGCATCTCCGGGTCGGGAACCGGGGGACCATCGGGCGGGATGAGGCTCATCCCATAGGGATTGGAGAACTCCCAGGCAGACCATGGGATCGCGAAGCGTTCGGCCTCTCGGCGCACTGCCTTGAGATAGCGCGAACGGTCGGCCTCAAAGGCGCCCATGCGGCCGTCCGCGGACATGAGAATAGCGCCGAATTCGCCCATGAAGAGCCGCCGGCTGGGAATGCCATGGCCATCAGCCCAGTCGACAGCCTGGCGAAAGCTCGCCTCCAGTTGGCTCTGGCCCCAGTTCTGCTCGAAATAGTTCGCGATTGCTTGGCGCGTGGTGGCCATGTTCATGACCTGCTCGACCCTGCTCAAGCCGGCAGCGTCCATCCGCGCTCTAAGGGTTTCGGTCACCACTTCGGGTGTACTGCTGTCGGCCGGCCAGGGAAGTCCCGAAGCAAAGCTGATCGTGTCATCGGGCCGCTGGTGGGTGAAGCTGTGCGGCTCATACATATGGAAGCTGTAATAGAGGTTTGGGTCATCAAAGCCGGGGCTGAGGTTGACCAATCCGGCAATGCTGCCGCCGCAGGCGCCGGTTGCAACGATGGTAAGTTCGCTGCTGACCGCTCGAATTTCGTGGACGGTCCCTGCCATGATCCGCTGCCAGTGATCGCTGCCGCTCGCATCGCAAGGGTAGTATGCGGGCTCGTTGTAAGGTTCGAGGGCGACTTTGTCGGTGCCTATCTTGACCAGCATGGCGGCGACCGCCACAACCATTTGACGATAGCGGGCAACGCCCTCGCTGTCGGCGCCGCCATAGATCATCTCCATGCTGTAGTCGGGAACCTGAGTGACGCCATGCAGGTCGAAAACCACCTTGAGGCCGGTCGACGTGATCCGCTCGACGGCGGCGGCAAGTATGTCCAGCGCCTGCTGCCGCCTGGCGTCCCCGCTGGCAAGCAGCGGGCCGGGATCGACGCTCAGCCGGACGAAGTCGAAGCCCATCGATCGGATGTGGGCAAACACCTCCCCGGCCGGCCAGTCGGTGAGCGGCCTGCTTTCCGCAAGCCACTCCTTTTCGCTGCGATAGGGCGGCCAAACGTAGGTTCCGTCTTTCGCCACCGGCGACCAGTTGAGCCACTGATGCACGCCAACGCCGCGCTTGAGAGGGATGGGCTCTGCCTCGGCCGCCACAAGCAAGGCGAGCACCCAGGCAACAAAATACACCGCTTTTCGCATCGCTCCCTCCGCATGCTCGCGGGAGATATTAACCGCAACGAACGGGAAAGAAGATTGCCGGCCCGCAGCTTTTCCACGGCATGGTATACAAGGACCGAAACGTTGACGGGGCGTGCATGAGAATCGGCTGGTACATCAACCGATTGCGCAGCATGGGACCGGCCGAGGTGTTGCACCGGCTGGGCGAGCAACGTCGAAGGATCGCGTCGCGCCGCCGCGATGATGGGTGGGGGCGCTATCCATCGCCGCAGTTGCACCCAGTGCTGCCCGGATTTCGCCATGCTGCGCTGGCAGCGACCGACGCTCAACGGCAGGCCATAGCGGCGGCCGCGCAAGAGATGCTGCATGGCCGGTTTTCGGCACTCGGGCGGACATGGCCAAAGCGTGAGCCCGATCGTTTGTTTCCTGCTGAGCTTTGGCGTCTTGATCCGGTAACCGGCAGGCTTTGGCCTGGCGCCGAGGCTCATACTTTCGATATCGATTTTCGCGATGGCGGCGACCTTGGCGATATAAAATATGTCTGGGAGATCAACCGGCTGCAGCAATTGCCAGTACTGGCTGCACACCTGCTCCTCAGCGAGGACAATCGATCCCGGAGTGCCATTGAGGCGGCAATCGGCAGTTGGCATTCCGCCAATCCGCCGTACCGAGGCATTGGCTGGGCTTCCGGCATCGAAGTAGCGCTGCGAGCCATCAGCCTGATCGTCACCCTGGACCTTATCGGTGACCGGCTTGACCCGGCGACGCTGCGGAAAGCCGGTGAGATACTCGCGGCAAGCGCCTATTGGCTGCCGCGGTTTCCGTCGCGATATTCCTCCGCCAACAACCATCTCGTCGCAGAGTTGGCTGGCGAATATCTGGTTAGCCTGGCGCTCGGGGCCGAATCCGAAATTGCCCGCAGCGCCCTCTTAAATGAGACGCACAAGCAGATTCTTGCCGACGGCGCCGGTGCCGAGCAAACGCCGACCTATGCAGCCTTCAGCGCCGAACTCATCTTGCTGTGCGCCGCCGCGGCGCGCCAGGCGGGAACGCCGTTTCCCTCGGCCGCCGAAGCGCGTCTGGGCGCCTTCGCCAATTTCGTCGGCTGGCTGCCACAGAAAGCCGCCCGCTTCGGCGACGACGATGAGGGCCATGTGCTGAAGCTGGGCGACGAGCCGAACTATATCCGATCCGTCGCGGCCGCCATCCACGGCTTACTGGGGACGCCGGGCAACGCGCCGGAGCCTGACGATTTTCGTTCGCTTTTCTTTGGTGCGCCGTCAGGCCCGGCGCCCGCGGTGCATGGCTTGCAGACATTCACGCAAGGCGGGCTCTCCGTCTGGCGCGGAGCAATGAATGGCCGCAATGTCGAACTGACGTTCGACCATGGACCGCTCGGCTATCTCTCGATAGCGGCGCACGGCCATGCCGACGCGCTGTCGCTCACCCTGTGCATCGACGATGAGCCGGTGCTGGTCGATCCCGGCACCTGGCTCTACGGTTCGGGAGGCGCATGGCGCGACTGGTTCCGCTCCACACCGGCGCACAACACGCTGAACATCGAGGGCAAGAGCCAAAGCACCATCGCTGGAAATTTCAACTGGTCGCACAAGGCAGTCGCATCGCTGGTGGAGAGCGAACCGGGACCGCACTGGAGGCTGAGCGCCCGGCATGACGGCTATAGAAGCCGCTTCGGCGTCGTGCATCAGCGCACTTTGGCGCGCCAGGCCGATGGCATCCTCATCACCGACCAACTGCTCGGCGGCAGGCGCCAGTCCGAGATCGTCTTCCAACTGGCCGCCGGCCTCCATGCCGAGCGGCACGAAGATACGGTCACGGTATTGTGCGGCGACGAGGTACTGTTGGCCATCCGCTTTCCTGATGCTGTGCTCGATATCGGCGCCGGCGGTGACATGCCGGGCCAAGGCGGTTGGGTTTCACTGCGTTTTGGCACCAGGCAGCAAGCCGAACGCATCGCCTGGCACGGTGAAGTGGGCGAAGCCGGGATCGATATCCATCTTGCCCCAATTCACCCGCCGCGACAGCAAAAACCGGTGCCAACGTAGAGTTGCCGGGCTAGTTCCAGCCGTATTCGACATTAATTACGTTTGGACATTTAGCGGTTTCGTTACCGTTGATCTGCTAGTCTCGCACCATCCAGCCTGCTTTGCCCGCTGCGCCCCGCAACAGCCACTGGTTGCAGGCGGCGTAGCGAGTTTGGCGGGAATTTTGTGCTTTGCTATTCGCCAGATCGCCTTCTTACGACCCCCAGACTGCCTTCTTACGACCAGGAGCCGCTGCATCAATGTTTTCCGAATTTGCCAGAGCGATTGTGGAAAAGCTTTCGAACGTCAATCTGACCACGCTCGGCCTGCTTCTCCTCACCGCACTGGGCAGCGCGGTGATCGCCTACTGGCGAACTGCCGAACATAAGTCCCTCAGGGACTTTTTCGACTTCGCCTTCCCACAGGAAGTCATCCTGCACCCGTCGGCGCGAGCCGACGCCATGTTCTGGATCACGAAACGGGCGATGATGCCTTTCCTGCTTATTCCTGCCGGCGTCACCTTCGTCGTCGCGGTGGGCTATGGCACACGCGAGGCAATTGGCTGGCTCCTTAACATCCACGCGCCGCTTCTCGGCGGCCCGGCGGGACCGGTGACGATCGTCATCTTCACCGCAACGATGCTGGTCGCCTATGATATTTCATACTACCTCTACCACGTCGCCCAGCACCGTTTCCCGTTCCTGTGGGAATTGCACAAGGTACATCATTCGGCCGAGGTGATGGTGGGGATCACCAAGGACCGGGTTCATCCGCTGGACGATCTGATGAACCGTATGTGGGATGGCGTCATCCCGGGCATCTGCTTCGGGATCTGGAGCCTGATCGCACTCGATCCGGTAGAGGTCGCTATCTTCGGCATCAACGTCTACGTCATCCGAAACATCCTGATGATGGACTTTGTTCGCCATACGCATCTCAAGGTATCGTTCGGCCCGTTGAACAACATCATCCTGTGTCCGCACTGGCACCAGGTGCATCACAGCATCGACCCTCGTCATTATGACAAGAATTTCGGCCTGCTTTTTTCGTTCTGGGATCGTCTGTTCGGAACGCAATTTGTCCCGGAGCCGGATGAAGACCTGAAATTTGGCCTGGTCGATCGCGATGTGCGCGATTACCAGTCGCTCTTTGGGCTCTACATCCTGCCGCTCAAGAAGATGGCAAGGCATGTCATGCGACTGTTTCACAGACGGCCCAATGTGGTCGCGCAGCCACAGGACAGTTCTCCTTCATGAACACCGCTGTTTCCATCGACGTCCTAAGCGCGGAGCGCCTGGAAATCGTCCGTTCGGCGGATCGCCTGGCTGCGGTCGAAGCCGCTTGGATGGAGCTTTGGCATCGTACCGACGGGCTGATCTTTCAAAGCCATGCCTGGATTTCGGCATGGTGGAGTACCGTACAACGCCGTGACCAGCGCGCGTTGCGGATCGGCCTGGTCTGGAAGGGCGAGAGACTCGTTGCTGTCGTTCCGCTGGCGATCGGCAGGCGCAGGGGGCTGCGGTTTCTCGAATGGGCGGCCGGCAGCTATACCGACTATGGGGATATTCTCGTTGCTCCGGAATGCTCGTTATCGGCGCTGCAGGAGCTATGGACCCAACTCTGCGATGCCGGCGGCTTCGACCTTGCCTTGATCAATCGTCTCTCGCCGGATGCGGCGGCCCGCAAAATTTTCACGCCGGGAGCTTCCGGCGGCATCAGGCTTCGTCCGTTTCACCGAACGGAAGTCAGCTATCGCGTTGCCGGACAATGGGAAAGCGGAGCGGCATGGTTCGCGGGCCAGTCGAAAAAGACGCGCCAGAACTATCGGCGCGGCATCAAGGCGCTGGAAGAAACCGGAGAGGTGAGATTTCGCCTGCTTGCCCCCGACGAGCCGCTGCAACCGGTACTGGAGCGCCTCGCGGCCTTGAAGCGGAAATGGCTGACCGAGCGCATGCGTGAATCAGATCTGTTCGAAGAGGGCGTGCCGGTACTCGCCGCGCTCGTCGATGCGTTGGCGCGCGCCGGCGTGCTGCATATCTTCGTCCTCGAATGCAATGGCGTGATGGTCGCGGTGTCGATCAACTTCGTCCAGCACGACGTGATGATGGCCTTCGTGACGACGTTCGATCCGGATTTCGGCCGGGCGTCGCCGGGTGTGATCCTGTTGATGGATTACGTGCAGTGGTCGATCGATCACGGTTTGAGCATGGTCGATTTCCTCTGTGGCGCAGAGTCGTTCAAACACAAATTCTCAACGCAGGCGGCTACGCTGGAATCCGTCATCGGAACGCGCACGGCACAGGGCGCGCTTGCATTTCTTGCCGATCGTGTCCTCCAGACGGTCAGGCATATGCGCGAGCGGTCATCGGCACCACCAGAGGGACGCGATGCGCCCGCTCAAGCCGAAGCAGCCTTGGACTAAAGCGCGTCGCGTTCGATCGGCCTCATGCGACGCGCTTTAGATTCTTGTTTATACATGTCGTTATCGCAAAACCGCTGCACACTTTTGCGCGACATGCTTTAGAACGGTTCATCGTTTCACGGAAACGGCCCGCTCGCAAAAAGCTCAAATGAAGCGCGGTATCGGACCGTTTTGCGGCGTGGTGCGGTCGCCGAGGTCGAGGAAGATTTCGTCGATGTAGCACCATCCCCAACCTTCCGGCGGATCGTAGCCTTCGATGACAGGATGGCCGGTTGCCCGAAAATGCTTGGTGGCATGACGGTTGGGCGAGTCGTCGCAGCAGCCGACATGGCCGCATGTGCGGCAGAGCCGCAGATGCACCCACTGCGAACCGCTCTTCAGGCATTCCTCGCAGCCGAGCGCGCTCGGTGTCACGTCGCGAATGTCCCCGGCGTGCCTGCATTCGTCTGCCATCATACGCTCCTGACCAGTTGTGGCGCCACGGCGAGACTGCCGTTTCGCGCGAGATATGCATGCAGCGCTGCAACCACCTGGGCGCCTTCGCCGACCGCAGCGGCGACGCGCTTGATCGAGCCGGAGCGCACGTCGCCGATGGCGAACACCCCGCCGCGGTTCGTCTCCAGCGCACCACGTTCCTGGCCAATGTCAGGCCCGGTGCGAACGAAGCCCTTCGCGTCCAACGCCACGCCGCATTGCGCCAGCCAGTCGGTGTTCGGATCGGCGCCGATGAACAGGAAGAGGTGGCGGATCGGACGTGCTGTCTCGGTGTCGCGGTTGCGCCAGCGCACTTTGCCAAGATTGCCGTCGTCGCCTTCCAGTGCCGCAATCTGCGCCTCAGCCAGCACTTCGATGTTCGGCTGTGCCCTGACGCGCTCCACCAGATAGCGCGACATGCTCGCATCGAGGCTGCTGCCGCGCGCCAGCAGCCATACCTTCTTCACATGCGCCGCCAGGTAGACGGCAGCCTGACCAGCCGAATTGCCGGCGCCGACCAGGGCTACCTCTTGCCCGGCACAAAGCCGCGCTTCGATCGGCGAAGCCCAGTAATGCACGGAGGTTCCCTCGAATTGCGCCAGGTTTGCCATGTCGAGGCGGCGATAGCGCGCTCCGCTGGCGATCACCACCGACCGTGCCCGCACGGTCTCCCCGCCGCCGACGGCGAGCGTATAGTGGGCACCGGACGTGTCGCTTGCGCTGCCCAGCCACTTCGCCTCGTCCGGTATCACCATCTCGACGCCGAATTTCTGCGCCTGGTTGTAAGCGCGCGCCATCAGCGCCATTCCCGAAATGCCGGTCGGAAAACCGAGGTAGTTCTCGATGCGCGAGGAGGCACCCGCCTGTCCGCCGAAGGCACGGCAATCGAGCACGATCGTCGACAACCCTTCGGAAGCCGCATAGACGGCCGCCGCGAGGCCGGCCGGTCCGGCGCCGACAATGGCCACGTCGTACAGCCTGCCGGCGTCGATCGGCCTCACCAGGCCGATGCAGCGGGCAAGCTCGTTCTCTCCGGGATTGAGCAGCAGCTTGCCGTTCGGACAGAGCACGATCGGCAAATGGTGGATGTCGACATGGAAGCGTTCGATCAGGGTCCTGGCGCAGGGATCGGCAGCCGAATCGAGAACGCGATGCGGCTGACCGCCGCGAGCCAGAAAACCTTGCAGCCTCAAAACGTCGCCGCTGTCGACCGGTCCGACAATGATCGGGCCGGCTGTGCCGCTCTCGAGCAGGCCGACACGGCGCAGGATCAGCGCCCGCATGACGCGCTCGCCGAGGTTTGCTTCCTGCACCATCAGGTCCCTCAGTCTTTGCGAGGGGATGACGAGCGCCTCGACCGGCTCGACCGCCTCCACATCCACCAGTGAGGGTCGGGCTGAAAGCTGCGCCAACTCGCCGACGAAATTGCCTGCACCGTGCGTGACGATTGTTTCGCGCCGGCCGAAGCTGCCGCCCTGGATGATATCCACCTTGCCGGACAGGACCACGATCAAACCGGGCGCCAGCTCGCCGGCTTTGACGATCTGTTCGCCTGCAGCATAGGACACGGCTTCGCCGAAACGGCCCATGCGGTCCAGATCCGCCTCAGCCAGCACTGGAAACATCTGATCGCGACGGGCAATGGAGATCGGATTGGCGGGTTCAGACATGGTTCGAACCTATCGCCGGTTTCCGACAGTTTGAAGCGGTTTTTGCGGCTTGCGGCCGGTAGGAACCTGGCCCGCCTGTCGGTAAACGCTGTGCCCTTCGCTTCGCAGTTAACTGATCGCGGCCGTGCGACGGTGTCGTCGCGACGTGCCTCACGATCCGTTGCATCTCCTTGATTTGTTTGATTTGCGCATCCCGGCAAACCCGGCGCATGCTGCTTTAGCCGGCACCTGCCTAAGCCGGCCAGGCCCGGCGGGCCGTCCTGTGTCAAACTCTCGGCCGCCGGGCTTCTGGACAGCAGAAAACGGCCTGTGTCCGAGCACTCCGCAAACTGGCCCGCGGCCTGTTGTTCGCGAGTGCTCAGGCAGCTACCTGAAGCACAATCTTGCCGCGCGTGTGCTGCTTCTCGAGCTGTTCCTCGGCCCTGGCGACTTCCTCAAGAGGATAGATTGCCTGCACGAATGGCCTGACCTTCCCGGCGTCGATGAGGCGGCTGATCTCGGCAAGCTGCGCCGCGTTCGGCTTGGTCAAATAGGAAACGCCGCGAGCCCGATGCAGGCGGGCCTTCTCCGCCGACGGTTCGGAAAGCGTTGAGACGAGCGTCCCGCCGGGCTTGAGCACGTCCCACGAGCGGTCCTGTGTTTCACCCGCTACCAGGTCGAAGACGAGGTCGACGTCCTCGACAAGCTCCTCGAAGCGCTGGTTCTTGTAATCGACCGCCTGGTCGGCGCCAAGCGCGCGGACGAAATCGAAATCCTGCGCGGAAACGGTCGTCGCGACAAACGCGCCCGCGGCCTTTGCGAACTGCACCGCCAGATGACCGACGCCGCCGGCGCCGCCATGGATAAGGACCCGCTGCCCGGATTTGAGGCCGCCGTGATCGAAAAGGCCTTGCCACGCGGTAAGGCCCGCAAGTGGCACGGCGGCGGCTTCGGCGTGGCTTAAGCGTTGCGGCTTCGCCGCCGCCTCCGTTGCCTTCACGACGACATATTCGGCGTTGCCGCCGCGGTCGTTGCCGAGCATGGCATATAGCGGATCGCCCTTCTTCAGCGTATGGGCCCGCGTGCCGCACAGTTCCACCACGCCGGATACGTCGCGGCCGAGCGTGACGGGCAGATCCGCGCCCGAAGAGCCCTCGCGAACCTTGTAGTCGACGGGATTGACGCTTGCCGCGTAGACCTTGAGCGTGACCTCGTCGTCATGCGGCTGAGGCAACGGAACCGCGTCCAGCGAAAGAACCTCCGGTCCACCAAAATCGTGGATACGGACGGCCTTCATCGTAATCATGGCTTGCTCCTCGTCGGGTTGCAGTCCAGTTCGCTCTGAACAGTTTCGCCGGCAGGCCGGCGTCTATGCAGCCGGCGGTTCGGTCGTAGCAAAGGCCGGCCGGTGGTGCGCCGTCAGTGTATCGTTTGCGAATGCTCGCCGCCGGGTTGCGAGATGCCGCTCAGCGCTTCACCTGCTGTCGCCGTCTCGCTGTTGGTGGCGAGGTCGCCCAGCGAAACGATGCCGACCAGGCGCTTGTCGCGGTTCAGCACCGGCAAGCGGCGCACTTTCAGGTCAGCCATGTTACGCAGAACATCCTCCGCGTCTTCGTCTTCGAAGCAATACCTGACCTCGGTGCTCATCACTTCCCGTACCTTGGCGTCAGGTGTCTTGCCTTGGGCGACGCCGCGGATTGCGATGTCGCGATCGGTTACCATGCCGACAAGCCGATCGTTCTCGCCCACCGGCATTGCGCCGGCGTCGAGGCGACCCATCATTTCAGCCGCATCGCGCAGGGTTTGCTGCGGACTGGCGATCTCGACGTCCTTTGTCATGCAGTTGCCAACTTTCATTTTAACCTCCCTTGGTTGCAGGGCCCGCCGCCGGTTTCCAGGATGAAAGGGTGAATGAGCGCCAGCGCAAAACGTTCCATGGCAAGACCCGTTTCGAGCGCTTCGCCGAAATCACCCTTGCCATCCTCCACCCGACTGCCCTTCAGGCGGTCGGCCCGGGAAAGGTCGGTTCCGAAGGAATTTCGGAAGGCGTGCCGGGAGGAACTCCGATCGGCTCCTGGTCCGGCGTCGGAATTGGATCCGGCGAGGGCGGGGGTACGCCTGGAGGTTCTCCCGGCGGAGTCTCCGGCGGGGCAGGCGGCCGGGCCGGCTCCGGATTGGGATTGTCCGGCAGTGGATTCGGGTTGTTCGGATCGGGGTTGTTCATCGATCACTCCCCTGACATCTGTGGCCTGATCTCCGCCAAGAGCGGGTTGCCGCAGCGGCGATCAGGCTCTCTTGTCCTAAACCAAGGGGAAGCAAAAGCGTTCCCGCTTCCGACGCCACGCGCGGTGCCAATCTATCGGGCGGTTCCCAGGCTGGCATACATTCCGTTGGTGCGGAATTGCGTCGGGTTGATGCCGTAGAGGCGGCGGAAGACCTTCGAAAAGTAATTGGCATCCTCGAAGCCGCACATGATGGCGACTTCCTTGACCGGCAGGAAATCGGCCTTCGTGAGCAACTTCGCCGCGCGCTGCAGTCGCTGCTGCAGCACGAATTCGGCGGGCGGAAGACCTTCACTCTCGGCGAAGCAGCGCGAGAAATGCGCGCGGCTCAGGCCGCTGATCTCAGCGAGATCGGCAACGCGGAGCGGCCTGTCGAGATTGGCCCTGATGTGATCGATGACCGGCTGCATGGCGCTCTTGTCGTCGGTGACGGCATGCGAGCCGAAGACATCGTCGTAGAGCGCCATGGCTGCTTCATAGGCGACGGCCGAGGCGGCTCCCGGCGAGACCGCGCCCGTGATCAGCCGCACACTGCAATCAGCTAGATGATCGATCGTCGAGGGCTGCAGCCGCAGCACCGGACCGACGGCGGCAAGGATCGACTTGTGGATGCGCAGTGCCTCCTCGCCGTTCATCGATATCCAGAAGAACTCCCAGCGTTCGCCCTTGGCCAGCCAGTAACGGTGGTTGTGCGGCACGAGAACCAGCAAAGTGTCGCCCTTTTGCAGGCGGTAGTTCCGGTTCTCGTAGCGCAATCGGCCGGTGCCGCTGATCGTATGCTGGAGCACGGTAAACGGCGTCAGGCCGCGCTTGCGCCCATCCCAGTCGTAGACCTCGTTCTCGCGCACTTCATAGCCGGTGCTTGTCGGCATGGTGTGTAGGCGCTGGCGCCCGCGCGGCAGCGATACCGTCCTGCCCGCCGGCCCGATGTCGATCAAGTTCCGCAGCACAAAATTACCCCTAAAAGCATAATCCTTCTCTGGTCGCGTGCCGAATAAGGCGCATAATCCCTCGAGAAAAGCAAAAGAAACCGCGGTCAAAGAGCGGATGGGAGGAAGTGCCGGATTCCAGCCTGCATAGCGTGGCAGGCGGGCCAGGCCTCTTTTCGCCGCCTTTGCCCTAGTGTTCGATCAGGTCGAGGTGAGGCTGATGAGTTTCAAGATCGCTATCATCGGTGCGGGAAGCGTCGGGTTCACCAAGAAGCTCTTCACCGACATTTTGTGCGTTCCTGAATTCAGGGATGTCGAATTCGCATTGACCGATCTCAGCGAGCGCAACCTCCAGATGATCAAGTCGATCCTCGACAGGGTCGTCGAATTCAACAGGCTGCCGACCAAGGTTACGGCAACGACAGACCGCCGTGCTGCCCTCGAGGGTGCCCGCTACATCATCAGCTGCGTTCGCGTCGGCGGTCTCGAAGCCTATGCGGACGACATCCGCATTCCCTTGAAGTATGGCATCGACCAGTGCGTCGGCGACACGATCTGCGCCGGCGGCATCCTCTATGGCCAGCGCAACATTCCGGTAATCCTCGATTTCTGCAAGGATATCCTCGAAGTCGCCGAGCCTGGGGCGAAATTCCTGAACTACGCCAATCCGATGGCCATGAACACCTGGGCGGCGATCGAATATGGCAGGGTCGATACCGTCGGCCTCTGCCACGGCGTCCAGCATGGCGCCGACCAGATCGCCGAAGTGCTCGGCGCCAAGTCGCGCACCGAGCTCGACTACGTCTGCTCCGGCATCAATCACCAGACCTGGTTCATCGACCTGCGTCTCAACGGCCGCAAAATCGGTCAGGACGAGCTGGTTGCCGCCTTCGAGGCGCATCCGGTCTATTCGCAGCAGGAAAAGCTGCGCATCGATGTCCTGAAGCGCTTCGGCGTCTATTCGACCGAAAGCAACGGCCATCTTTCCGAATACCTGCCCTGGTATCGCAAGCGGCCGGACGAAATCACCCGCTGGATCGACATGTCCGACTGGATCCACGGCGAGACCGGCGGCTACCTTCGTTATTCGACCGAAACACGCAACTGGTTCGAAACGGAGTTCCCGCAATTTCTGGAATCCGCCGCCAGGCCGATAGACCCCGCCAAGCGCTCCAACGAGCATGCCAGCCACATTCTCGAGGCGCTGGAGACGAACCGCGTTTATCGCGGCCACTTCAACGTCAAGAACAACGGCATCATCACCAACCTGCCGCAGGACGCGATCGTCGAGTCGCCCGGCTTCGTCGACCGCTTCGGTATCAACATGGCATCCGGCATCACGCTGCCGGAGGCCTGCGCCGCCACTTGCATTTCCTCGATCAACGTCCAGCGCATGTCGGTTCATGCGGCGATCTCCGGCGATATCGACCTGCTGAAGCTCGCGGTCCTGCACGACCCGCTGGTCGGCGCGGTTTCGACGCCGGAAGAGGTTTGGCAAATGGTGGACGAAATGGTCGTCGCCCAGGCCCGCTGGCTGCCTCAATATGCCGATGCGGTGCCGGCCGCGAAGGAGCGGCTTTCGAAATCCAGGATCAAGACCCGCGAATGGGCCGGTGCGGCACGGCGCGACGTCCGTTCGATCGAGGAACTACGTGCGGAAAAAACGGCTCTCAAGCAGGCCGTCTGAATTTCGCCAGGACGGATCGCGGCGAGCTTTCGGGAGGATTTTCCGCACCCGCCTGTACATTCGTTCGAGGAGAAATGGAGCGGCGTCAACGCGCTCCTGAACAACAGGGAGGAGAGACGATGAGGAATTTTCGAAACATTGGCATTCTCGCCGGGCTGGCGCTTAGCGTCTCGGCCTCGGCGCTGAACGCGTATGCATCCGAGCCGACCGTGCCGCCGGTGCCCGCGCAATTTCCCGCCGAGGGAAAGATCAAATACGTGGCGCGCGACTCCATCCTGGAGTTCAAGGCACTTCCGGAATACCACGAACCCGATTGGGTCACCGACAAATACGTCAAGGCAGGCAAGCTGCCGCCGGTCAAGGACCGGCTGCCGAAGGAGCCGCTGGTCTTCAAGACCGGCAATATGCCGGACGGCGTCGGTGTCTACGGTGATACGATGCGTCATGTCATCGGCGGCCGGCCGGAGGGCTGGAACTACGGCGCCGGCCAGACGCAAGGCTGGGGCGGTATCGACATCGGCCTTTCCGAATGCCTGACGCGCACCGCGCCGCTGTTCCAGGTCGAGGCCAAGGACACGGAGCCGCTGCCGAACCTCGCCAAGAGCTGGGGCTGGTCGAAGGACGGCCACACGCTGACGATGCATCTGGTCGAAGGCGCCAAATGGTCGGACGGCGTTCCGTTCAACGCCGACGATGTGATGTTCTACTGGGACGACGAGGTGATCGACCCCAATGTGTCGCCGCTGAACGGCGCGACGCAGGAGACCTTCGGCGTCGGCACGACGTTGAAGAAAATCGACGACTACACCGTCGAGTGGACGTTCAAGGACGCCTTTCCGAAACAATACCTTTACGCCATGGCTTACGGCACCTTTTGTCCGGGCCCGTCGCATATCCTCAAGCCGCAGCATCCGAAATATTCGAAGAACACCTACGAGCAGTTCAAGAACGCGTTCCCGCCGGAATATATGAACATGCCGGTGATGGGTGCCTGGGTGCCGGTGGCATACCGCCCCGACGACATCATCGTCATGCGTCGCAATCCGTACTATTGGAAGGTCGACGAGAAGGGCAACCAGCTGCCGTATCTCAATGAACTGCACTACAAATTGTCGACCTGGGCCGACCGCGACGTTCAGGCGGTATCGGGGGCGGGCGACTTCTCCAATCTGGAGCAGCCAGAGAACTTCGTCGCCTCGCTGAAGCGCGCGGCGCAAAAAGACGCACCGGCACGGCTTGCGTTCGGCGCGCGGCTGATCGGCTATAATCTGCGCATGAATTTCTCAGCCAATGGCTGGGGCAACCCCGACGAGCGCGGACAGGCGATACGCGAGCTGAACCGCAACGAGGACTTCCGCAAAGGCGTCACCATGGCGCTCAACCGCAAGGCGCTCGGCGACTCGCTGGTCAAGGGTCCGTTCACTGCCATCTATCCGGGCGGCTTATCCTCGGGCACGAGCTTCTACGACCGGAAGTCGACGGTCTACTACCCCTTCGATCTCGAAGGCGCTAAGGCGGAACTCGCCAAGGCAGGCCTGAAGGACACGGATGGCGACGGCTTCGTCAATTTTCCTGCAGGTACCGCCGGCGGCAAGAATGTCGAGATCGTGATGCTCGTCAACAACGACTACACCACCGACAAGAGCCTTGCCGAAGGTGTCGTCGCCCAGATGGAAAAGCTAGGGCTGCGGATCGTGCTGAACGGACTCAACGGCACCCAGCGCGATGCCTCGCAATACTCCGGCCGCTTCGACTGGCTGGTACGGCGCAACGATCAGGAGCTGACTTCCGTCGTCCAGAATACCGATCAGCTGGCCCCGGTCGGTCCACGAACCAGCTGGGACCATCGTGCGCCGGAAAACGGCGAGGTCGATATGATGCCTTTCGAGAAGGACCTCGTCGACATCGTCAACAAGTTTGTCTCGTCCGCGGACAATGACGAGCGCGCCAGCCTGATGAGAAAGTTCCAGGAGATCTCGACCGAGCACGTCTACAATGTCGGCCTGACGGAATATCCCGGCGCGCTGATCATCAACAAACGCTTCTCCAACATCCCGCAGGGCACGCCGATCTTCATGTTCAACTGGGCCGAGGATTCGATCGTCCGCGAGCGGGTCTTTGTCGCTGCCGACAAGCAGGCCAAGTACGAGCTGTTCCCCGAAGAGCTTCCCGGCAAGCCCGGAGACAAGGGCCCGATGAACTAGGTTTACCTCCCCTGACTGAGAACTCCCGGGGGCCCCCGGGGGGGGGCCCGGGCCCAGCCACCAACCCACCACCCCCCACACGGGCCCGCCCGGCCCCCCCCAGCGCCCCCCCCCGGTGGGGTATCGGAGGAGCGCGCCCCCCGGCGCGG